>JANGEZ010000001.1:0-5314 GCA_031838355.1 Candidatus Methylomirabilis sp. bin48
GGATTTATCTACTATGAAAAGAAGGCATACGCCGAGGCTATGAAGGTCTTTCGAGACATCCTCAAAGAAGAACCGAGCAACTACGATGTCCGCTACTATCTGGGGCTGACCCTTGAGGATGACAAGCACCTCGATGAGGCCCTCGAAGAGCTGATGCAGATTCCCAAGGACAGTCCACGCTATCCCGACGCGCTGTTCCACCGCGGGTACATCCTCAGCCAGAAGGAACGGTATGCCGAGGCCAGCGACGTGCTTTCTACGGCGGGAGCCCTCAGGCCGAACGAGGGTAACATTCCGTACCTGATGGGTCTGATCTATTTCCAGCAAAAAAGCTATGCGCAGGCCATCACGCAACTTGAACGCGCGCTCGGCCTGGAACCGAGCAATACCGCCTATCTCTATCAACTCGGCTCGGCCTTTGAGCGGAGTCGTCACATCGATAAGGCCGAAACGATCTTTCGCACGCTCTTGGCGATCGATCCAAAGAATGCTGATGCGTATAACTACTTGGGCTTCATGTTCGCCGATGAGGGGATCAAGCTCGATGAGTCGATCGTCCTGATCAAGAAGGCGTTAGATCTGCAGCCCGATAACGGGGCCTTCGTAGACAGCCTGGGCTGGGCCTATTATAAGAAGGGGATGGTGGACGAAGCCCTGGTGGAACTGAAGCGTGCTGTGAAACTCACCGAGAAGGAGGACCCCACCATCTTTGAACACCTCGGGGACGTCTACTTCAGGAAGCAGATGGTCCCTGAGGCGATCAGGGAGTGGGAACGATCCCTTGCCATCGACAGCAGCAACGAGACAATTCAGCACAAGCTCAGAAAGGCCCTGGACGTGCTCTCTCGCGAGGACGGATGATCGGTCGCCCATCTCCTCGTCTCCTGGCGCTTATAGCAGGAATAGTGTTGAGTGGATGCGCCCATGCCCTTAATCTCGTTGTAGAGGAAAAGGCTCTTCCACACCTTTCGCGGCCAGTTGCGCAGGAGATTCTTCATACCCTACAGGAGCGCGAGGCCACGGTCACAAGCCTGCAAGCCGTACTCGACCTTACAGTGCGACACGGGGGGACGCAAGAGTATCGTCAATGGGTGGCCGCCATCGAGCGACCCAATCTGATTCGACTGGAGAGCATCGGTTGGGGTGGGTTCACGTCATTGGTTGTCTTGAGCGATGGACACCGACTGGTCGCGCATGCACTACTGCAGAACACATTCGTAGAGGGGAGCGCGACGCCTGATAGCGTTGCCGCGGTCACGGGATTCCGCGTGGCGCCAGCCCATATGGTGCGGCTACTGCTTGGATTGCCGCCTCTTTCTATTCAGGTTGAGAAGACAGAACTCTATGGCCCGGATGGCGACCACGCGTACCTGCTGCGAGGGCAGGAATCGTCCTATACGCAACGCCTCTGGTTATCCGATGACGACCTGAGCCTTCTGAGGGGGGAGTTGTACGACCGAACATCACTCCGCTTGAGATTTCGGTACTCTCCTGCGGGCCACGGGTTGCGTTCGCTCATCTTGGAGGAGCCCTTGAAGCAGGTGGCGATGGAGGTAGCGTACCGATCCTACGATCTGAATCTCGAGCTGCCTCGTGAGCTGTTTCGAATCCCGCAGCCCGCGCAAGGGGCGCAGGTGCTGAACCTGGATGCAGGATTGGCCCCATTGCTCAGGTTTCCTTGAGACATGAAGCAGGTCACGCTGACTTCTCCTTCTAAGATTAACCTCTTTCTAGAGGTTCTAGGGCGGCGCGACGATGGATACCATGAGATCTGCTCGATCGCGGTCCTGACCGAGCTAAGCGATACCATCACCCTGGAACGCCGTACGAGCGGGATTACAATCTGGGCCAAGGATCCCAGGGTTCCGTCTGGACCTGATAATCTGTGCTACCGGGCGGCCGATCTGCTGCTGCGACATAGCGGCACGCACGGCGGAGTGAGCATTAGAATTGAGAAGCAGATTCCTATCGCTGGAGGAATGGGGGGAGGATCCAGCAACGCTGCGGCGACCCTGTGGGGACTAAACCTGTTGTATGACCTTGGGTGGCCTCGCGAGGAGTTGATAGGTCTCGGATCTGCGCTGGGCTCCGATGTTCCCCTTTTCTTTTGTCGGGAGGCCGCTTTTGTAAGGGGGCGAGGGGAGCGGGTAGAAGAGTTAACTGCGCTTACGCCACGATGGCTCGTAATTGCCAATCCCGGGATAGAGATCCTTACGGCCTCGGTCTACCGCCGCTTGAGATTGCCATTGACATCCGATAAAATCGGGGTTACAATGCGCGGTTTGTTTGAGTCTGGCCAGGAGGAGGCTGCACTTTCGCATTGTTTCAACCGGCTGGAAGACGTAGTTCTTGAGGCCTATCCGTCGGTCGCCAACCTTAAGCAGCGGTTGTTACTGTTGGGCGCAAGTCCGGTCCTCGTCAGCGGGAGCGGGCCAACTGTCTTCGGCGTCATGCGAGAGGCCGAAATGGCCAAGCGCGGAGTCTCGAGTTTGATCGAGAGCGGAGTTACCGCTGTTGCCTGCCGCACGCTGGACAGAAACCCCCTCTTCCTGTTGGCTGACCGCTGACCGCTATTGGGGGGTCGGATAAGGGTAATCCGGCAGACTTTGGATCTGCACATCGAGGTTCGAGTCCTCGCCCCCCAGCCAGCAGGTGGCGGCAAGCCGCCGTCGAGTATATAGAGGCAGGAGAAACTATGCGGTATTCGGAGGATGCTTGATGGCTGACCGATTAATCCTGTTCTCTGGCAACGCCAATAGAGCCTTGTCGCAAGAGATTGCGGACTATCTGGGCGTCCCGCTGGGTGACGCCGAGGTAACACGCTTTGCTGATGACGAGATCCTGGTCCAGATTTGTGAGAATGTCAGGGGCGCCGACGTCTTCGTGATCCAGCCCACTTGCCGGCCCGTCAATGAGAACCTGATGGAACTGTTGGTGATCATCGATGCCTTGAAGCGGGCGTCGGCTTGGCGGATCACAGCCGTCATGCCTTACTACGGCTATGGACGGCAGGATCGAAAGGTTCAACCTCGCGTGCCCATTACCGCGAAATTGGTGGCTGACCTGCTCACGGCGGCCGGGGTACATCGGGTCTTGACGATGGATCTTCACGCCGGACAGATCCAGGGCTTCTTCACGACCCCCGTCGATCATCTCTATGCCGCTCCGGTTCTACTCCGGTATTTCGAGGAGCGGAGGTTGGGGGATACGGTGGTGGTCTCTCCGGATGCAGGCGGTGTGGAGCGAGCTCGTGCATTCGCCAAGCGCCTGGGGAGCCCCCTGGCATTTATCGACAAGCGTCGGACACGGCCCAATGAGGCAAAGGTGATGCATATCGTTGGAGACGTCGAGGGTCGGGACGTGATCATCGTGGATGACATGATCGACACCGGTGGAACCCTCACGCAGGCGGTCCCGGCGCTCCTTGAAAAGGGAGCGAAACGAATCTTCGCGAGCTGCACGCATCCAGTCCTCTCGGGCCCGGCGGTAGAGCGGATCGATGGATCAGTCCTCGAAGAGGTGGTTGTCACGAATACCATCCCGCTTTCCGATGGTAGGATGTCTAAAAAACTGACCATTCTCTCCGTGGCGCCCCTCTTGGGGGAGGCTATCAGGCGCATCCACAAAGAGGAATCTGTGAGCTGCCTTTTCGTCTGACGGTGAGGATAGTGGATTTGATGTGTAGGTGCGAGGAGAGGATCCCACCTGTGCCTCGTGAGAAGCTCGTGAGAAGGAGGGTACAATGGCAGAAGCGGTACTGAAAGGGCAGGTCCGGACGCGGGTTGGCAAGGGAGTTGCGAAACAACTTCGGCAGCAGCGGCTGATTCCGGCCGTTGTGTACGGCGGTAGCTCCGGGCCGATGGCGGTGACAGTCAATCCCGTTGAAATGCTGAAGATCCTGGGAACTGGGGCGGGTGAGAATGTCCTGATTACCCTCTCTCTGGAGGGGGATACTGAGCGATCGAGGACTGTCATCCTGAAGGAGTTACAGCGAGATCCTGTACGATGGGAGCCGCTGCACGCCGATTTCTTTGAGATCTCCATGAAGCGAAGAATCAGGGTTCAGATCCCGCTCAGGATAGTGGGGGAAGCCGTCGGTGTCAAGCTGAGAGCAGGTATTTTAGAGCAGCATCTACGCGAGGTGACCGTTGAGTGCCTGCCAGGGGCGATTCCCAGTCACATCCAGGTGGATGTCAGTCACCTTGATCTTGGCCACGCCATTCACGTCCGCGAGCTTACCGTGGGGGAGGACATCAGGGTGCTTGATGATCCCGCCAGGCCTGTAGTTGCGGTAATGGTTCAGCGGGTGGCGGTTGAGGAGACTGCGGCTGCAACGGAGGAAAAAGCGGCTGAGCCGGAGGTGGTGGCTGGTAAGAAGGAGGCGAAAGAAGGCAAAGAGGGTAAGCAGGAGGGCGGCAAGGGAAAGACCGCCTAGCGTGGTGCCTCGTTGTGGATGGTGGTGGGCTTAGGCAATCCCGGTCCGGAGTATGAAGCGAGTCGCCATAATGTGGGATTTCGGGTGGTGGAAACGTTGGCCGGTCGGGTTGGCATGGCACTCAATCGCTGCCGATACCGTTCGTTTTTCATGAGAGGCTCCCTACATGGGGTGCAGGTTCTGTTGGTCAAGCCCTTGACCTTCATGAACGATAGCGGATTCGCTGTTTCTAGGTGGCAGCAGGCCTTACGCCTTGAGCCCAGTCGAATTATTGTGGTTCATGACGACCTGGACCTGCCTACCTCTCAGTTACGAATCAGGGTTGGCGGTGGTCACGGGGGTCATAGGGGTGTCCGTTCCGTCCTGGAGGCGATGGGCAGCGCTGACTTTTTACGAGTCAAGGTAGGAATCGGACGGCCTCGGGAGGGACAGGATACGGTGAAGCATGTGCTAGGGCCATTCGAGGAACGTGAGGGTGACGCGATACAAGTGGTGGTAGAACGGGCCGCCGATGCTGTAGAGGTGCTGCTGCAGGAAAGTCTCGAGGCGGCGATGAACCGATACAACGTCCGAGGCGCCCGTTAGGCTCGCAAGGCGTAATCTGGAGGAGGTGAAGAGAGTGAATCAGCACGAGGTAATTATCATTCTGGACCCAGCCCTCACGGAGGATGGTATCGAGGCGGAGATCAGCGGACTTCGCACAGTCGCTGCCAAGAAAGGGGGGGAGGTGCTGGAGGTTCAGAAGTGGGGAAAAAAGCGACTGGCCTACGAGGTGAAAAAGCGACGGGAGGGCCAGTACGTCCTGATGAAAGTGGATGGCATGGGCGGAGTCGTGGTCGATATAGAACGGCATTTTCAGATCACTGAGGCCATCTTGAA
>JANGEZ010000002.1:0-5661 GCA_031838355.1 Candidatus Methylomirabilis sp. bin48
CGCACCCGGCGTCTGAGTGATACTCCTGCAGTGCCTTGACCCTCAACGTCCCGTGCTGCAAAGCCTGGATCGCTTCCACCGCCGCCTGCGCCGCGGCCATCGTGGTGAAGTATGGAATGCCCATGGTGACCGCTGTCCGTCGGATGGAGTAAGAGTCGAGGCGTGCATGGTGGCCCTCCGGCGTATTAATGACCAGCCCGATCTCGCCATTCTTCATCTTATCCACGATATGTGGGCGCACGCCGTCGATGACCTTGGCCACTGCCTCCACGGTCACCCCCCCGCCCTTTAACGCGGCCGCGGTCCCGGCCGTCGCCACGAGCTGAAAGCCCAACTCCGCGAGCCGTCGCGCGAGTGGTACCATGTGCGGCTTGTCATTGTCTCGTACGCTCAGAAAGACCGTCCCCCCCAGGGGAAGGGCGCCACTCGCCCCCACCTGCGATTTGGCAAAGGCCAGCCCGAATTCGCGGTCGATCCCCATGACCTCACCAGTCGATTTCATCTCCGGCCCTAAGAGGACATCGACCCCAGGAAACTTCACAAAAGGCAGGACCGCCTCCTTGACCGCCACATGGCGAAGCTCAGGCTCCTCGGTAAAACCCAGATCTTTAAGGCTCATTCCAGCCATGATCTTGGCCGCCAGCTTGGCTAAGGGGACGCCGATCGCCTTGCTGACGAAGGGGACGGTCCGCGAGGCGCGGGGATTGACCTCCAGGACGTAGACCACATGGTCTTTGATCGCGAACTGGATATTGATCAGACCAACCACCCCAAGCTCCAGCGCCATAGCCTTCGTCTGGACCCGGATCTGATCGAGCAATGGCTGTTGCACTGACCGGGGTGGCAGGGAACAGGCAGAGTCTCCGGAGTGGACTCCAGCCGCCTCAATGTGCTCCATGATCCCGCCGATCACGACCTCCTGGCCGTCGCACAGGGCATCGACATCCATCTCGATGGCGTCCTCCAGAAACTTATCGACCAGCACGGGATGCTCTGGCGAGGCCTGCACTGCGCGCGCCATGTAGTCCTGGAGGCTCGAATCGTTATAGACGATCTCCATCGCACGGCCACCGAGGACGTACGAGGGTCGCACCAGGACCGGATAGCCGATCTGCCGCGCAATCCGAAGTGCCTCGCTCACCGAAACGGCGGTCCCATTCGGCGGCTGATTCAGGCCAAGACGCTGCAGCATCTGCTTGAACCGTTCCCGGTCCTCGGCTCGGTCGATGGCGTCGGGTGGGGTTCCAAGGATCTTCACGCCCGCCTGCTCTAGCGGGATGGCCAGTTTCAGTGGAGTCTGCCCGCCGAACTGGACGATCACTCCGTCTGGCCGCTCCCGCTCCGCAATGTTCAGGACATCCTCCATACAGAGCGGCTCGAAGTACAGGCGATCGGAGGTGTCGTAGTCCGTAGAGACCGTCTCCGGATTGCAGTTGACCATGATCGTCTCGTAGCCGATCTCCTTTAAAGCAAAGGCCGCGTGAACGCAACAGTAGTCGAACTCGATCCCCTGGCCGATCCGATTCGGGCCGGAACCCAGGATCATAATCTTTTTGCGGTTGGTCGGGTTGGCCTCGCACTCCTGCTCGTACGTCGAATAGAAGTACGGCGTATGGGCCACGAACTCGGCGCCACAGGTATCCACCATCTTGAAGGTAGCCTCGATCCCCATCCGCTTCCTGGCATCCCGGACGGTGGATGCCTGAGAGCCGACAAGTTCGGCCAGTCGGCGGTCAGCAAAGCCCAGGGCTTTGGCCTCGCGCATCATCGGAACCGTCAGGAGGCGGAGCAGCGTAGGCCCACGACGGCGCCCACTGAGACCGATCAATCGGTCCTCAAAGTCTACGATCTCCTTGATGTTCTCGATGAACCATGGATCAATGGCCGTGAGCTTGTGGATCTCCTGCACTGTCATCCCAAGCCGGAGCGCATCAGCGAGATAGAAGACCCGCTCCCAATTGGCAATGCGAAGGTGGTCTCGGACCAACTGGAGGTCGGCATCGCTCACCGCCGCACCCCGTACTGTCTTACCCTTGAAGATCCGGCTCTCGAGTCCATACGTATCGATCTCGAGCGAGCGGATCACCTTCTGCAAAGCCTCCTTAAAGGTCCGGCCGATCGCCATCGCCTCTCCAACCGATTTCATCTGCGTCGTCAGGGTCTCGTCCGCACCGGCAAACTTCTCAAACGAGAATCGAGGGAACTTGACGACGCAGTAGTCGATGGTCGGCTCAAAACAGGCTGTCGTCTCCTTCGTGATATCGTTATTGATCTCATCCAGCGTATAACCCACAGCCAGCTTAGCGGCGATCTTCGCGATGGGGAACCCGGTCGCCTTACTGGCCAATGCCGAGGATCGAGAAACCCTCGGATTCATCTCAATCGCCAACATCCGCCCATTCTCGGGATTGACGGCGAACTGGATGTTGCTGCCACCGGTCTCGACACCGATCTCCCGGATGATAGCGATCGCGGCGTCCCGCATGAGCTGGTACTCTTTGTCAGACAGGGTCTGCGCCGGGGCCACCGTGATCGAGTCGCCGGTGTGAACCCCCATCGGGTCGAAGTTCTCGATGGAACAGATGATCACGACGTTATCCTTCAGGTCGCGCATCACCTCCAGTTCGAACTCCTTCCAGCCGATCACGGAGGCTTCGACCAGGACCTGGTGGACAGGGCTCACATTGAGGCCCCACTGGACCTGCTCATCGAGCTCATCCCGGTTGTAGACGATGCTGCCGCCGGTGCCGCCGATCGTGAACGAAGGACGGATGATCGCCGGGTAACCGATCCGCTCGACGATGGCACGAGCCTCTTCGAGGGAACGGGCGTGGCCGCTCTCAGCCACCTCAACCCCGATCTTCTGCATCGCCTGCTTGAAGAGGTCGCGGTCTTCAGCCTTCTTGATGACCGGCAGCGTCGCCCCGATCATCTCAACCCCGTATCGGTCCAGGATTCCTTCCTCGGCCAACGCGACGGCCAGGTTGAGGCCGGTTTGCCCCCCGAGCGTGGGCAGCAGTGCATCCGGTTTCTCCCGGGCGATGATCTGCGAGAGTATAGGCACGGTCAGCGGCTCCAGGTAGGTCCGGTCCGCCATCTCCGGGTCGGTCATGATCGTGGCAGGATTCGAGTTGACCAGGATCACCCGGTAGCCTTCCTCCCGCAGCGCCTTACAGGCCTGGGTCCCTGAGTAGTCGAACTCGCACGCCTGCCCGATGACGATCGGGCCAGACCCGATGATCAGGATGCTCTCAATGTCAGTGCGCTTCGGCACCTATTTCACCTTTACGCCGTAGGCAAGGCCATCGCCCACCGCCAGGATCTGGGCCGCGAGTTGCAGGTGGTGGGTAAGGTGCTCGTTGAAGGCCTGAAGCGCCTTCGTCGAGGAACGGTACTGCTCGCCCAGCAGCCGTCCGTCAGCCACCTGTCCTCTCCAGAGGACATTGTCGCACACGATGACCCCACCGGTCCGAGTCAACGGCAAGGCCAGATCCAGATAATCCCGGTACTCCTCCTTCACCGCATCAAGGTAGACCAAATCGAATGGCCCATCAAGGGTCGGGATGATCGCCAGGGCTGGACCCTTGTGAAACTCGACACGATCCTGCAGACCGGCGCGCTTCACATACGCTTTCGCCTTCCCGATCATCTCGGCACTGATGTCAATGGTCACAACCATGCCACCAGGAGACATGGCCCTAGCCATGAAGATGTCGGCATACCCGATGGCGGTGCCGACTTCCAGGACCCGCTCCGCCCGGATCGCTCGAATCGTAATCTCCAGAAACGTCGCGACCTCTGGATCGGCAATCGGGATGCCGTGCTCGCTTGCAAAATGTTCCATCTCCTGAAGCAGCAGGTCCCTCTTGGGGAGTAGCCCCTCCAGGTACTCCTCCTGCTCCTGGTGAATGATGAGTCCAGCCTGCGCCTTCATTGGTGTACCATCCCCTTTGGTCTGGCGCCTTCCCGGTTACGTGTGCTCGCCATGAGGTCCACGAAGCGTTGAAAGAGGTAGGCGGCATCATGGGGACCAGGGGAGGCTTCCGGGTGGTATTGCACCGAAAAGATCGGGAGGCGACGATGTCGCATCCCCTCGACGGTTTGGTCGTTGAGGTTGATGTGGGTCAGCTCGATCTCTTTATCCGGGATCGAGGCAATGTCCAAGGCAAAGCCGTGGTTCTGGGTGGTGATCTCTACCTTCCCGGTCGTCAGATCCTTGACAGGCTGGTTGCCGCCGTGATGACCAAACTTCAGCTTGTAGGTCCGTCCCCCGAGGGCGAGACCCAGGATCTGATGGCCCAGGCAGATGCCGAAGATCGGCGTGGCGCCAATCAGCTTTTGCACGTTGTCAATCAGATACGGCACGCCCTCCGGGTCACCAGGACCATTACTCAAGAAGACCCCATCCGGGGCCAAACCCAAGACCGTGGACGCAGGAGTGTCCGGCGGAACCACCGTCACGTCGCACCCCGCCTCCACCAACTTCCGCAGGATGTTCAACTTGATCCCGCAGTCGTAGGCCACCACACGGAAGGGTGGAGGGTTTAGGGTGGAGGGTTTAGGGAAGAGAGGCATTTGAAGCTTCTGTTCTTCACTTTGAGCCCTAGACCCTAGACCCTGCTCTACATAGCCTTTGCCCAATTGCCACGGTCCCTCGTGCCACGTGTAGGGCGAGGTACAGGCCACCTCTTTCACCAAATCGCGACCGATCAGGCCAGGCGAGGCCTTGGCCTTGGCAATCAGGCTATCTGTGTTCAGATCTCTTGTTGAGATTACCCCTTCCATCGCCCCATGGTCCCTCAGATGCCTGGTGAGCGCGCGCGTATCGATCCCCTGAATTCCCACGACGCCCTGCTCTTTAAGGTAGCTGTCAAGGGTCCGAGTGCTGCGCCAATTGCTCGGGTAGGGGCTCGCCTCCTTCACAATGAACCCCTCCACGGCCGGCACTGTTGACTCGACGTCCTCAGGGTTGATGCCGTAGTTGCCGATCAGGGGATAGGTCATCACGACCATCTGGCCCTTATACGAGGGGTCGGTCAGGACCTCTTGGTATCCGGTCATGCTGGTGTTGAAGACCACCTCACCACCGGTCTCCCCTTCTGCGCCGAAGGAGACACCCTCGAAGATGGCGCCATCGGCCAGTGTCAACAACGCCTGTTTCACCCTCGTCCCCCGCACCTCAAAACCAGGGTATAGGGTCTAGGGTTTAGGGTAAGGGATGAACCGTATGCTTCGCACCTCGCACCTCGCACTCTCATCACGCCTCCCAGACCACCTTGCCGGCGACAAGCGTCGCCACGGTCTGCCCTTTGAGCCGCCAGCCGTGGAATGGGGTATTGCGGCTTTTCGACGCAAAGGCGCCCGCGTCTACCTCCCACTCCCGAGTCAGATCAAAGATCGTCAGATCGGCGTCGGCGCCTTCGGCAATGCGTCCCTTTGGGAGCTTCAGGATGCGGGCGGGCTCGCTGGTGAGCTTCCCCATCGCCTGCGAAAGCGTGAGCACTCCAGGGTGTACCAGGGTTGTGAGCGTCACGGCGAGTGCCGTCTCCAGGCCGATCACCCCGAAGGGCGCCTGATCGAACTCCTGCTCTTTCTCCTGGACCGTGTGGGGAGCGTGGTCCGTTGCGATTACGTCGATGGCACCGTCTCGCAGACCCTCGA
>JANGEZ010000003.1:0-2462 GCA_031838355.1 Candidatus Methylomirabilis sp. bin48
GAGCGCCCTCGGCTACCGCCTTCGCCAATGTTTCAACATGTCCATACATGCTGTAATACAGGACCAGGATTCTCGTCATAGACTGCCTCCTTTGGATATCGTCTCACGGCGTTGCGGGTCAGCGGAGGGCGGACGCGCAAGCGTTACGAGCGTCGGACTCCAACTGGTTGCTTATGCGCTCTACCGTGACGCCGTTCGCTGTGGCTGATGCCACCGGATGAGGCCCACCAGAGTCCGGAGAGCTTCGTTCGTCTTCTCGACAACGAATTTATTCGCAATATCCCACACTTACCCTAACCGGTCAAGACTACGTATCGCGCCATTGCGGGCAGCAAGTCCGTCGTGTACAATGACTGGTGGTCTTTCGGGATTCAGGCTGCCAACCGGTGGCAGGGAAGCGACAGGAGAGACGGAATGATCGAAGCGGATAAGCTGACGAAATACTACGATAAGTTTACAGCGATTCGGGATGTATCCTTCAAAGTTGAGAAGGGGGAGATCGTGGGGTTCCTCGGACCGAACGGCGCCGGCAAGACCACCACGATGCGGATTCTCACCGGCTTCCTGCCGCCTAGCAGCGGGACGGCGCGCGTCGCCGGCTACGACGTCCTGACCGAGTCGCTTCAGGTTCGGCGACGAATCGGATACCTGCCGGAGAACGTGCCGCTCTACACCGACATGAAGGTGACCAATTACCTGGAGTTCGTGGCCGAAGTCAAAGGCGTAGAACGTGGGAACCGACGGCACAAGATCGGCGAGGTCATGGAAAAGTGTGGGCTTACCGAGGTACGGCGGACGCTGATCGGGGCGCTCTCGCGCGGCTATCGGCAGCGGGTCGGGATCGCTCAGGCGCTGCTCAACGATCCTGAGGTGCTGATCCTGGACGAGCCAACCATCGGGCTCGACCCGAAGCAGATCATCGAGATCAGACAGCTCATCAAGGCGCTGGCCGGCCAAAGCACGATCATCCTGTCGACTCACATCCTGCCCGAGGTCAGCATGATCTGTCATCGCGTGATTATCATTAACAATGGACAGGTCGTGGCGGTTGACACCCCGGAGAACCTCACGGCCGGGCTTCAGAGTTCCACCAAACTGCGCATCAGGGTCGATGGACCAGTGGATCAAGTCGGCGTAGCCCTGACACATCTTCCAGGCGTGCTGCGGGTCGTGGCGGAGGATGAGGCGCACCTGTCTGCGTGCGACGCACAGGCAGGCGAGACCCCCAGGAGCTTCGTCGTGGAGTCGGAGCGGAATTGTGACCTGCGACGCGAGGTGTCGCGTCTGATCGTTGAGCGCGGATGGGGACTGCTGGAGCTCCGCCCCGCCGACATGAGTTTGGAGGAGATCTTCGTCCGCCTGGTAACCAAAGAGGCGCAGGAGGTGCGGGCATGAACGTCCTGGCAATCTTCAAGAAGGAGCTTCGCGCCTACTTCGCCTCGCCGATCGCCTACGTAGTTCTCACCATCTTCGCGCTCATCTCCGGGTTCTTCTTCTACAGTCTCCTCACCTTTTTCTCGCTCAATAGCCTCCAGGCCGCCACGAACCCCGCCCTCGGTCAAGGCCTGAACGCCTCTGAGTGGATCGTTCGCCCGCTCTTTCGCGACATCGCCGTCACGATGCTGCTGCTGATGCCGGCGGCCACTATGCGCCTGTTCTCAGAAGAGAAGAAGACGGGAACCATCGAGCTGCTCTTCTCGTACCCGATCAGGGACTGGGAACTGCTCCTGGGGAAGTTCCTGGCGGCGCTCGCGCTCTATGCGGCGATGCTCGGCATCAGCCTGCTCGACGTCGCGATGCTCGGCTCCTTCGCGCGCCTTGAATGGGGGCTCATCGTGAGTGGCTACATTGGTCTCCTGCTGCTCGGTATGGCCTTCCTGGGACTCGGGATTCTGGCCTCCGCCCTCACCGAAAACCAGGTCGTCGCCGCCGTCGGCGCCTTTGGCGTCCTCCTGTTGCTCTGGGTCATCGGCTGGTCCGCCGAGGCGGCCGGGCCCACGCTCGGCCCGATCCTCTCGCACCTCTCCATCATCAACCATTACGATAGCTTCGCCAAGGGCACCATCGAGAGCAGGGATGTGATCTACTACCTCAATTTCACGCTCCTGTGCCTCTTCCTGACGCTTCGGTCCCTGGAATCGAAGCGGTGGAGGGGCTAACCATGACAAAGTTCACTCGTTTCGTCACACCGACCGGCCTCATCCTCCTTGTCGCAGGCGGAATCGGCTATAACATCCGTCCGGACCTGAAGGCGTGGATGGGAAGCCTCCTCCTGCTCGGGGCGATCCTCATCCTTGCCGGCGTATATCGTTCCTTTGGCGAGATCATGGCCTGGCTGAATCGGCGCTCCACGATCACCGGACTGAACGTCGCCATGATGACGACGCTGATGCTCCTGATCATCGGCCTGGTGGAGGTCATCTCGGCCAAGCACAACACGCGGTTCGACCTGACGGCAGGGA
>JANGEZ010000004.1:0-5027 GCA_031838355.1 Candidatus Methylomirabilis sp. bin48
CCGGGCGGTTCAGAGGGCGGCGCGCTGCTCCACCTGGCCAGGACTGTCTGTCGGAGGGCGGAGCGCCGGATGGTCGCATTGTCCCAGGACGTGCCGCTCTCGCCTGTTCTCATTACCTATATCAATCGGCTCTCCGACCTCCTCTTCACCTTGGCCAGGGCGGTCAATCGTGAGACGGGGATCGAAGAGATTCCTTGGTAGCAACGGGGGTGTAGATTGCCGATCCTGAAGGTGGCGCGTCTGGGGCATCCGGTCTTACGGCAGGTGGCGCCGCCCGTGAGGCCGGAGACGATTCGAGAGGCCGAGATCCAGCGCCTCATCGATGATATGATCGAGACGATGCGGGAATACGAAGGCGTCGGGGTCGCCGCGCCCCAAGTCCATGTCTCACAGCAAATTGCTGTGATTGAGGCGAAAGGCAACCGACGCTACCCTGACGCGCCGGACATCCCACTCACGGTCCTGATCAATCTGGAGGTGACCCCGCTCGCTCCTGACCTGGAGGACGACTGGGAAGGGTGCCTCAGTCTGATCGATCTCCGCGGGCAGACACCGCGGTATCGGCAGGTGCGGGCGAAGGCGCTCGATCGGGAGGGTCGATCGTTTGAATTCATCGCCACCGGGTTCCACGCGCGAGTGCTCCAGCACGAACGCGACCACCTGCTGGGCAAGCTCTTTATCGACCGGATGCCCAGTCTCGAGACCCTGTCCTACCTTCCCGAGTTCAGCCGTTACTGGAGTCGCTAGGCGATGATTTGCTGACCCGAGGCAATTTGATGAACCAGCGGTAGGTCAGCGGGCGGAAATGGGTAGGCAGCGATTTCCGTCGAAGCAACCCAGCGGCAGGCTTCACACTCGATAGGGCGGGGCTCACCAGCCAGGACGGTGCACCGATAAAAACGGAGTTGGACTTGGCCCCCAGCATCGTGGTACTCAGCAGAGGCCACCTGTTCGTCAACAGCGATAGTCAGCCCCAACTCTTCCATGACCTCTCTTATCAAGCAAGCCTCGAAGCTCTCATCAGGCTGCCGCTTGCCGCCAGGAAACTCCCACAGCCCACCCAGATGGGCGTTACTCAAACGCTGGGCGATGAGGATCTTCCCGTCCCTGACGATGAGGCCGGCTGCTACCTCGACGGTCGGCGCAACTTCAGACATGACTTGTTTTCCTGTAACTACTCAGATGTTTAGGCTGAAGGCTGAAGGTTCTAAATTATCTCGCAAGGCACGAATCGAGCCATTCAAGACCTTTTCAGAGTTTTGTATGATCACGCATGACTTACCCCTAAAAGCCTTCAGCCTTCAGCCTATCTACCTAAGTCGTTACGTTTTCCTTATCCCATGGGTAAGAGATGCAGAGTGGCTGCATGGGGCAGATCGGGCAGTTGGGCTTGCGGGCGGTACAGATGAGCGCGCCGAAGTCCATCATGGCCTGATTGAAGTCATACCCTTTGCCCTTGGGGATCAAGGCTTCCGAGAGGTCCCATAGACGTTTCACTGGCTTCGAGCCGTTCCCGTTCATCGGACCAAGGAAGACCCGCTGCAGTAGCCTTTTCACGTTGGTATCGAGGATCGGGGCGTCCTTGCGAAAGGCAAAGCTCATCACCGCACCGGCGGTATAGCGGCCAATCCCCTTGAACGCCTGAAGCTTCTCAAGGGAGGCCGGGATCTTGCCGCCATGTTGCTGAACAGTCTCCTGTGCGATGGCGTGAAGGCGGACCGGCCGGATATTGTAACCGAGCGGCCGCCAAGTGGCCTCGACGTCGTTCACCGAGGCACTGGCAAGCACCTCGATCGAGGGGTACTTCCGGAGAAACTGCTTATACTTGGGAACGACCCGATCAACCTGAGTTTGTTGCAGCATTACCTCCGAGACCAGGATCTTGTATGGGTCAGAGGTCTTTCGCCAAGGCAGGTCGCGCCGGTAGCGCGCATACCAGCGCAGGAGTCGCTGCTGGAATTTTCGTCTGATGGCGGGATCCGGGAAGTGATTGTTGACGGGCGGCATCGGCCGTAGTATAAGAAGTTGTAAGGCCGATTTCAATACCATTCAGGCATTCACCACCAGCTATCAGCAAACTGACAGCTGGTGTCGTGTTTCGTAAATGCCTTTACGGTATACGTTCACCCTGAGCTTGTCGAAGGGTGCGTAAACTGGGCCCTTCGGCTTAGCTCAGGACAGGCTTCGACATGCTCAGCCCGAACGGGTTCATTTTGTTGCGGGTCGATACCCCGCGGCTTGCCGTGGGGAGGGTTCATTGTTCAACTATTTCTGAGACACTACACTAGCAGCTAATCGCTCAGCACTGAAAAGAGAGTGAGGACATAGGTGGCGACACAACTAATAAAACCGGAGCGGTTTTTCCTGGAGAAGTTCGGGCTGACGGAGCGGCACCTTGAACGGGGATTGGGGGCCGCCCTTGGCCGACAAATCGATGACGCTGATCTCTACTTCGAGTACCGGACCAGCGAGTCCATGCTGCTCGAGGAGGGGATAATCAAGCAGGCAACAAAGAACATCAATCAGGGGGTTGGCGTCCGGGCCCTCGCTCACGAGAAGACCGGGTACGCCTTTTCCGACGAGATCAGTGTGGAGAACCTGGAACTCGCCGGCTCACGGGCCAAGGGGATCGCTGAGCGGGCGGGCACCGGGACCTCTCCACCGGTTAAGGTTGGCGGCACGCCTCCCCATGATCTGTACCCGGTTCGTCTCCAGCCGGTAGAGATTCCGCTGGAAAAGAAGATCGATCTGCTCCAGCGAATTGATGCCATCGCCAGGAAAGCAGACCCCCGGATCGTCCAGGTGATGGCATCATTTGCCTGCGAGTCTAAGATCGTTATGATCGCGACCTCTGCCGGCGTCATGGTCGGCGACATCCAGCCGCTCTCACGCCTGAACATCACCTGCATCGCCCAAGAGGGCGAGAACAGGCAAGTAGGGAGCTGGGGCGGAGGCGGCCGGGCCGACTTTGAGTTCTTCCTGGAGGGGGGCCGCTTCGAGCTCTACGCCAAGGAGGCCGCCCGCCTGGCCATCATGAACCTCAGCGCAGCCGACGCCCCTGCCGGAACGATGGACGTCGTCCTCGGCCCCGGATGGCCCGGGATCTTGCTGCACGAAGCGATCGGCCACGGCCTTGAAGGCGACTTCAACCGGAAGAAGACCTCGGCCTTCTCCGATCGGATCGGGCAGCAGGTGGGCTCGCCACTTGTCACCGTAGTGGACGACGGCACGATCCCAGGACGCCGTGGCTCGCTGAACATCGATGACGAGGGAACGCCGACCGGACGCACCGTCCTGATCGAGCGCGGGATCCTGCGGGGGTATCTGCAAGATCGATTGAATGCGCGCCTGATGGGAATGGAACCCACAGGCAACGGCCGACGCGAGAGCTATGCCTATCAGCCGCTCCCACGCATGACCAACACCTTCATGCTGTCTGGCGACTCGACACCAGAGGAGATCATCAGGTCCGTCAAGCACGGCCTGTACGCCGTTACCTTCGGCGGCGGCCAAGTGGACATCACGAGCGGCAAGTTCGTCTTTTCGGCCAGCGAGGCCTACATGATCGAGGACGGAAAGGTCACAAAGCCGGTCAGGGGCGCCACGTTGATCGGCCACGGCCCGGATGTTCTCACTCGAGTAACCATGGTGGGCAATGACCTGAAGCTGGACGAGGGAGTTGGGACGTGCGGGAAGGACGGTCAATCGGTCCCCGTAGGCGTGGGCCTCCCAACCATCAAGATCGAGGGGCTGACAGTGGGCGGGACCCAGGGCAGGCCAAGGGGGGAGCGAAGCCAATGATCAGCCAGCATATCGTCGAGGAAGTCCTGCAGGGGGCAAAGCGAAAAGATGCCACAGCGGCTGACCTGGTTCTGATCGAGAATGAGTTGGTCACAGCTCAGGTCAGGTTACGGGAAACCGAAACGCTCCGAAGCGCGAAAGAGGTCCGACTTGGGTTGCGGCTTTTTTTCGACAAACGATCTGCCACCAGTTCCACCTCAGACCTCTCCAAGGAGTCGCTCGCGCAATTGGTAGAGGATACTACCGTTCTGGCAAAGGCGACCGCCCACGATGAGTGCTCGGGGCTGCCGGCGGCGGAAGAATGCGCCAAGAGCATCCCGGATCTTCATCTGTACGATCCGGATGGCGAGGCCCTCACCGTCAAGGACCAGATCGATCGAGCCAGGGCGGCTGAGGATGCAGCCCTGTCCTATGACAGCAGGATCACTAATTCCGAGGGGGCAGAGTTCGCAAGCAACCTCTATCGGATCATCTACGGCAACAGCCAGGGCTTTCTAGGTGAATATCGCGGTTCGACCTTCAGCTTGGCGGTGACGCCCATCGCCTCGTCTGAGGACGGCATGCAACGCGATCACTGGTACTCGCGCGCCAGGCACCTGGGCGCCATGGAACCGCCCGAAGCGATTGGAAAGCGGGCGGCCGAGCGGGCACTTAGGCGCCTGGGCGCACGGAAGATCAAGACCCAGGAGGTCCCGGTGATCTTCGACCCTGAGACCTCCGCCAACCTCATGCGTATCTTCTGTTCTGCGCTCTTCGGCCCCGCCCTCTATCGTGGCGCCTCATTTCTGATCGACAAGCTGAATAATCGGATCGCCGCCGAGAGCGTCTCGGTATACGACGATGGCACATTGCTCGGCCATCTCGGTTCAAAACCGTTCGATGGCGAAGGGTTGCCAACCCGCCGGAATGCTATCGTGGAAAACGGCGTCCTGCGCAGCTACCTCATCGATAGCTATTCCGCCCGCAAGCTCGGTATGAAGCCGACCGGCAGCGCGAGCCGAGGCGCCGGCGATTCCCCAACCCCCTGGCCGACGAACTTTTACCTCCAGTCCGGGCCGTACGAGCCGGCCGAGATCATTCGATCAGTGGACGCAGGGCTCTACGTCACCGAACTGATCGGCTTCGGCGTGAACCTCGTTACAGGCGACTACTCGCAGGGCGCGGTGGGGTACTGGATCGAGAAGGGTGAGCTGACCTACCCGGTGGAGGAGATCACCATTGCCGGC
>JANGEZ010000005.1:0-3027 GCA_031838355.1 Candidatus Methylomirabilis sp. bin48
CCGCTTCAAGGCCCTGCATGTGGCGGTGGTCGCCACCAGTGCAGTACGGGAGGCGAGCAACCGCGAGGAGTTTGTCGCTGCGGCGCTCCGGGAGAGCGGGCTCAGCATCCAGGTAATCGACGGCAGCGAGGAGGCGCGCCTCACACTGCTCGGCGTTCGGCACGGGCTCCGCCTCGGGTCGAGTCGGGTCCTGGTCATGGATATCGGCGGGGGGAGTACCGAGTTCATCTTGGCCAATGGGGAGGTGATTGAGGCGATCGTGAGTACCGGCTTGGGCGTAGTCAAGCTGACTGAGGCGCATCTCAAAAGTGATCCCCCGACCCCCGGTGAGCTGCAGGCCATTGAACGGGTTGTCGCGGATCGGATTGGCCGGCTTCGCGCTGAATTACCCGATATCGAGGGGGCGGCGCTCATCGGCACCGCTGGGACCCCGACTACCCTCGCTGCGATTGATCTTGGGCTCACCGTCTATACCCCCGATCGAGTGGACGGCCATCGGCTGTCGATGACTCGGACGAGGCAACTACTTCACATGTTGGCGACGAGACCGCTGGCCGAACGGAGTAAGATCCCGCTCTTGGAACCAGGTCGTGCCGATCTGATTATTGCGGGGGCGACCCTTATCGTGACGGTCATGGGCGCGCTTGGCTACGATGAGTTCATAGTCAGCGACAGTGGTCTGCGGGAAGGGATCCTCCTCGACCTCCTCGGGCAGCAAGCCCCGCGATGATAGCGCCGCGTTCTTCTTTCTTTTCCTTCCTTTGCGTTGACAACGTCTTTGTTGTGTGCTAAGGATCATACGGCTATAGGGGGATTCGCAAGCGCTGAGCCTACTGAATCACTCGATGGACGCTGACAAAGTATTGGTATTGAATAACTCCTTTGAACCCCTCCACGTCTGCGCCGCGCGAAGAGCCATTATTCTGCTGTACACCGGAAAGGCCGAACGGATCGAGGACAGTCCAAGCATTATTCACTCCCCCTCGGTTGCCTTTGTCATCCCTACCGTGATCCGCCTCTATCGTTACGTGAAGCTTCCGATCAACCCCACGATTGCCTTCAACAAAAAAAATATTCTGAGGCGGGACGCCTATACCTGCCAGTACTGCGGTCGTAACAGCGGTGAACGGATGACCATCGACCATGTGATTCCCAGATCGCTGGGGGGTCGAACCATCTGGGAGAACGTGGTGAGCGCGTGCCGTGCCTGCAACGTGAAGAAAGGGAGCACGCCTCTTCACGAGGCCAGGATGAGCCTGCTCCGCAAACCCTCCAGGCCGGCCTCTATCTTTTACCTGGGGATCATGTCCCATTCCCAACACCGGATCATCTCCTGGAGCAAGTATCTCCCCCGCGAAGTTGGCGGGGACCTCCAGGGTGCCGGTTCCTGACCGCTCTGACCATGCCTAATTTCAAGCTCGTCTGCGACTATCAGCCAAAGGGCGATCAACCCCAGGCGATCAGGAAGCTGGTTGACGGGTGCCTGCAGGACAGGCCTCACCAGGTGCTCCTGGGGGTGACAGGCTCTGGCAAGACCTTTACCATGGCGAACGTCATCGCTGCGATCGAACGCCCAACGCTGATTATTGCCCACAACAAGACCCTGGCAGCACAGCTCTATGAAGAGTTTAAGGCGTTTTTCCCGCATAACGCCGTTGAATACTTTGTCAGCTACTACGACTACTATCAGCCGGAGGCGTACCTGCCTGTCACCGATACCTTCATCGAGAAGGATTCCATGATCAACGATCACATTGATAAGCTTCGCCATTCAGCCACGCGTTCGCTGCTGGAGCGGCGCGACGTGGTCATCGTGGCCTCTGTCTCATGCATCTACGGTTTGGGTTCCCCGGAAGCCTATTATGGGATGATGATCTTCCTGGAGCGGGGCGGCTTGTGTGATCGGGAGCAGATGCTCCGGAAGCTGGTGGAGATCCAGTATCAGCGAAACGACTACGATTTGCATCGCGGCAGCTTTCGGGTGCGGGGGGACGTGGTGGAGATCTTTCCCGCCTACGCCGACACGGTGGTTCGGGTGGAGCTGTTCGGCGACGAGGTGGAAGGGCTGTGGGAGGTCGACTCGCTTACGGGCGAGCGGATTCAGGGACTCCATCGGGTTCCGATCTATCCGGCCACACATTACGTCACCCCCCACGACCGTCGAAAGGAGGCCCTTGCTGCGATTCTCGAGGAGCTGAATGAGCAGGTCGCGGCCTTTGAGAAGGTCGGGAAGCTCCTCGAGGCGCAGCGGCTGAAGCAGCGAACCTTCTTCGACCTGGAGATGATGCGGGAGATCGGGGTCTGCAAGGGGATCGAGAACTACTCGCGCCATCTCTCGGGCCGGACCCCGGGCGAGCCCCCCCCCACCCTGATGGACTATCTGCCGAAGGATGCCCTGGTGATCATCGATGAATCCCACCAGTCGATCCCCCAATTCCGCGGTATGTATCACGGCGACCGTTCTCGCAAGGGGACGCTGGTTGAGTACGGGTTCCGCCTCCCGTCCGCCATGGATAATCGACCGTTCACCTTCGAGGAGTTTGAGCGGGCTGTGCACCAGGTCATCTACGTGTCGGCGACGCCAGGTCCCTATGAACTTACGAAGGTCAAAGGGGAGATCGTGGAGCAGATTATCCGCCCAACCGGGCTGATCGACCCCGAGATCCAGATCAGGCCGATCCGCGGGCAGATCGATGACCTGATCGGCGAAGTCCGGGCGGTCACTGCCAGGGGCCATCGGGTCCTGGTTACGACGCTCACCAAGCGGATGGCCGAGGACCTCACCGACTACCTTGCCGATGTCGGGATCAAGATCCGCTACCTGCACTCTGATATCGATACCCTGGAGCGGAATGAGATTATCCGCGAGCTCCGGCTTGGGAAGTGTGACGTGCTGGTTGGGATCAACCTCTTGCGGGAAGGACTGGATCTCCCTGAGGTGGCGCTGGTGGCCATCTTGGATGCCGACAAAGAGGGGTTCCTTCGCTCCTCCGGATCCCTCATCCAGACCATCGGCCGGGCCGCAAG
>JANGEZ010000006.1:0-3718 GCA_031838355.1 Candidatus Methylomirabilis sp. bin48
GATGGGCTATGGGTCCGACCTTGATCTTGCCTTTGCTTATGCGCAGGAAGGAACGACTACAGGCGGGTCCAAGTACATCAGTCATGCCGAATATTTTGGGCGCCTGGCCGACAAGGTTTGTAAGAACCTCACGACTATCACTAAGGAGGGAACGGTCTACCGGGTCGACATCCGGCTGCGCCCAGGTGGATCGGTAGGCGGGGTAGCACAGTCCTTCGCGGCATTTGAGACCCACTTTGCCCGAACAGCAGAGCTGTGGGAGCGCCAGGCGTACCTCAGGGCGCGTCCGATCGCGGGTGATCTCGACATCGCGGAGCCGTTCATGACTTCATTATCCGAGCTTATCTGTCGACCAACCTCAGTGGAGAGCCTGGCAGCGAACATCACGGCGATGCGGCGCCGGATGGAGGTGGAGCTGACCAAAGAGAAAACCGGTGAACGTCATGTGAAGTTGGGGAGCGGTGGGATCGTTGACATCGAGTTCATCGTCCAGTTCCTCCAGCTTGCGTACGGATCTACGCTCTCCGCCCTGCGGGTCGGCAATACGCTGAAGGCCCTCGAATCAGCTCGCAGTGCCGGCCTAGTCGCCGATTCGGATGCTGTTGACCTCAGTACGTCATATCGGTTCCTGCGCACCGTGCAGAATCGTCTTCGGATCGTAGCCGATCTTGAGACCTCCGTGTTGCCCAACGATCCAGACCGGCTCGATCGCCTGGCTCGACGGCTTGGGTATGAAGCGGGTGACGGTGGAGATCCGGGGGAGCGATTTCTGGCTGACTACCAGCGCCATACGGAGCGGGTACGGGGGATTTACGAGGCGATATTCCATCCCCCTCTAAGAACTTGAGGGGGCAGGCGCTATAATCCTTGTCCCCGCATGTTCTAAGCGGGGAGCGGTGAAACCGGGAGTCGACGCGAGGGCCTACTATGATGCGCAGGAGGGATTTCAGCCCACGCATCCTTCGACCAGCTCAGGGTGAACGGTGAAGGCAAAGAAGCGTTAGACACACACTGCTCGTAAGGATCGCTGTTGCAAATTGTGCCGGTGTGCGTTACGTTGGTAGTGGCCGAAGTCGGTCGGATGACCGCCGGTTCGCCTTTGGCGGACGGGAGGAAAGTCCGGACTCCACAGGGTAGGGTGCTGGGTAACGCCCAGGGAGGGTGACCTCACGGACAGTGCCACAGAAAAGATACCGCCCACGCTGCCTCATCGGCCGCCAAGCTTCGTTTCGAGCGTAACCGAACGGGGTCCCGCGTGGGTAAGGGTGAAATGGTGCGGTAAGAGCGCACCAGCGGCATGGTGACATGTCGGCTTGGCAAACCCCACCCGGAGCAAGGCCAAATAGGTCCCGCCCCATCATGCAGAGAGCGGCCCGCTCTCGTGCTCCGTTCGGAGCAGGCGGGACGGGTAGGCTGCTTGAGCCCGGCGGTAACGTCGGGCCTAGAGGAATGGTCATCCGGTCGGGCCGCAAGGTCCGGCCGTACAGGATCCGGCTTACAGACCGACTTCGGCCATATCAATAGAATCAAGTAGGGGTCACGGTTTTAAAGAGCGGTAAGCGGGCGTACCATAATCGTGGTCTGTAATCGCACACCTCGAGAGGCGCGTTAATGTGGGGACTTGACGGATTCGATATTGTTTGGGTGGTTATGATCGGCGCCTTAGTGATCGGATATGGCCTAGTGTGGGTTGTCTTTCGACGTATTTCTCGGAAGTAAGAGTTATTTCTGGATACCGATTGAGGCTGTCGATGCCCCAGGATGGTAGAAGGGGCAGCCGTAGGTCGGGTTAGCGCAGCGTAACCAGACAACTCGGTTGACCGCTGACAGCTTCCCTCATGCTAAGGCGGCTTACTTAAATGGTTCCTGGCCTGCCTGTTGTTTGGTAAACCGATTCAGCAGGAGGTGGCTAAGCGAGTCTATCTGGAATTCGTCAGAGAAGGGTTGGTCACCCCGGAGGCGCTCATCGAGGCGGGGCGGGATCGGCTCGTGAGCGTCTTAGGCCGCGCCGCTACGGCCGCTTCGATTTCTCAGATCGCCACCATCCTTGACATCTCTCAATCCCTCATAGCCCGCTATGGTTCTCTTACCAACCTGTTTTGGCAATCAAGCGATAGGAGGGACCTGGCCAAGCGTCCGCAGGAATTTAAAGGCGTAGGTCCCGTTACGACTCGCATCTTCCTTCGCGATATCAAGCCCCTCTTGATGTAACCTTTTCGACCCGAGCTTGCAGAACGCAGCAAAACGCAGTAGTGTGAGAAAGGAAATTACACGCTTGGGCACCTCAGGGTAAGGAAGGCGGGGTTCATCCCGCGAGGAAGGATGGAGGGAACCGATGGAAAAAGATTTTAATCCGGAATATGTTCAGTTGTGTCTGACCATCAGACACTACAGTGCGCTTCGCTTTGCCATGCGGACCCTGTTCCTGGTGCTCTTCATCGGTCTGGCGGTCATTGGTTTTGAGATTATTCCTCAACAATCGTTTTTGGTGAAGGCCACAGCAAAGGTGTTCGGCTTCTTGGTGACATGTTTCTTTTGGGCGTGTGAAAAGAACGCGGCGCGCTACATGAGTCACATGCAGGAGAGAGCGGCTGAGTTGGAGAAACTGCTTGGCTATCACTTATGGTCAGGGATGCCTCAGTCAGTGTACTGGTTTGTCGGGCCATCTGTCGTTACCCCGCTTGTCTATGGAGGGATTGCGCTCTTCTGGCTATACGCGGTGATTTTTGTTCGTTGATATAGAGTCTTTCTTCAACCTTGTCCCATGAGCTCCGAGATCCGCCAGCGTGTCCCTGGATTAAGAAGATCTACTGGCGGAACGAGTTCTAGTCCGTCGGTTTCCTCTCGTCCGCTGCCACTGGCATCAGCCCTTGGGTATCTCCTCCTTTGCCCCGGCTTCCTTGAGGAGCTGCACGACCTCGTCCTCGCTCCTGTTATACGCTATCATTAAGGCCGTTACGCCCTTGTTAGTTTTAGCGTTCACATCCGCGCCATGCGCGATCAGCGCCCGTACAACCTCGAGGTGGCCTTCCTGAGACGCCCATAGCAAGGCCGTTGCCCCATTGTCCTGCCTGGCGTTCACATCCACGCCCTGTGCGAGCAGCGCCTGTACGACATCGAGATGGCCCGTCAGAGATGCTCTCATCAAGGCCGTCCAGCCCTCGTTAGTTTTGACGTGTACCCATGCGCCATGCGCGATCAGTAGCTGTACGACCTCGAGATGGCCTCTCAGAGATGCTCTCATTAAGGCCGTCCAGCCATATTCATCTTTAGCGTTCACGTTCGCGCTTTTTGCGATCAGCGCTTGCACGGCCTCGGGACGGCCTTCCTCAGCCGCTCTCATCAAGGCTGTTTTGCCATGTTTATCTCCGGCATTCACATCATCGCTCATGGTCGTCCCCCTCCTTCGCGCTCTCCACGATCAGTAGCTGTACGACCTCGATATGGCCCCTCAGAAATGCTCTCATAACCCTCGACCTCCCTTCCCTCCCCGGAAGGCGTCAGTCGCATTGAGGGATGAGTCTATTCCTTACCACATTCTGAGGTCATGTCAAGAGGTGTGCAAAAAGAAGTGGTAGAGTGATCCTGCATGGGTAACACTCCCTCCAGGGACGTCAGCAAGAGAGTGGCGACAGCATGGAGGTCATAACTGGTCGATTGCATTGGCGTCCCTAAGATCCACGCTACGATCCGTGTTTTGGCCGAGCGATGCTTAGAC
>JANGEZ010000007.1:0-6369 GCA_031838355.1 Candidatus Methylomirabilis sp. bin48
CTCGCCCATGCAGTCAAGATCGCTGAGCCGTTTCTGGGGAATCATCCCTTCGTGATGTATCTGGGAGATAACCTGATCGAAGATGGGATTTGTTCCCTGGTAGAAGAGTTCAAGCGGTTGGGCGCCAACTCTCAGATCCTTCTGGCGAGGGTTCGTGACCCACAGCGGTTCGGTGTGGCGGAGCTTCGAGATGGTCAGGTGATCTCTCTGGAGGAGAAGCCGGCGCACCCTAAGAGCGATCTGGCGCTCGTGGGCGTCTACATGTTCGACCGCACGATCTTTGAGGCAGTTCACGCCATACAGCCTTCGCAGCGTGGCGAGTTGGAGATCACCGATGCCATCCAGTACCTGATCGACAAAGGATATCAGGTCCATCCCCATATCATTAGCCGCTGGTGGAAAGATACGGGGAAGCTTGAAGACATGCTCGAAGCAAATAGGATCATGTTGGAGGCGATCACCCCCAGAGTAGAGGGAGAAGTGGACGAGGCCTCTCACCTTATCGGGAAGGTGGTCGTGGAACAGGGGGCGAGCGTTGCGGCCAGCACCATTCGAGGACCGGTCATCATCGGCAAACGCTGCCGCATCATCAACTCCTACATTGGGCCTTTCACCTCCATCTATCATGACACACTGGTGCAGAACAGTGAGATCGAGCATAGCATCATCCTCGACCAGTGCCGGATTACGGATATCGGCGGGAGGTTGGAGGATAGTCTGATTGGAAAGAACGTCGAGGTGTTCCGGTCTGACGGGAAGCCGAAGGCCTATCGACTGATGCTCGGGGATAGCAGTCAGGTGGGGTTAGTGTAAAAGGTTCAAGGTGTGAGGCGCGAGGTGCGATGACGCTTATTGACGGTGTGAAAACCAGACAGCTACGCAGGGTCCCAGATGAGCGAGGCTTCCTTACGGAGCTGCTACGCAGCGACTGGGAGGAGTTCGAGCGGTTTGGGCAGGCCTACATCACTGCCGCCTATCCCGGGGTGGTGAAAGGGTGGCACTATCATAAGAAACAGACCGACCACTTTGTCGGGGTCCTCGGAATGTCCAAGGTCGTTCTGTTCGATTCCCGCGACAACTCTCCCACAAAAGGTGTGCTCAATGAGTTTTTCATCGGTGAGCAGAATCCGATGTTGATTAAGATCCCGTCCCTGGTGATCCACGGATACAAGGCGGTAGGCGATCGGATGTCGGCGATTATGAATTTCCCGACCGAGCTCTATAATTACCAGGAGCCGGATGAGTTTCGAATCCCCCCTGACAGCCCGGATATCCCATACGATTGGGCAGTGAAGCTGGGGTAGCCATGCGAATCCTTGTGACCGGTGGAGCCGGATTTATTGGGTCGAACTTCATTCGCCACATTCTCGCGACAGAGCCGGATTGCGGCGTCGTGAATCTCGACAGGCTGACTTACGCCGGCAACCTCGAAAATCTGGCCGATGTTGAGCGCGATTCTCGATACCGATTTATCAAGGGGAGTATCTGCGACGTTGAGTTGGTAGACAGACTGCTCAAGGAAGGATTCGATGCGCTGATGAACTTCGCGGCCGAATCGCACGTGGATCGAAGCATCCAGGATGCGAGGGCATTCGTGGAGACCAATGCGCTTGGGACGCAGGTAATTCTGGAGGCGTGCCGCCGGCATCGAATCCCACGGATGGTGCAGATCTCTACTGACGAGGTATATGGCTCGCTCGGGCCCTCAGGACGCTTCAGGGAAGACAGCCCTCTCTCTCCGAACAGCCCCTATGCGGCCAGCAAGGCGGCGGGGGACCTTCTGGTTGCGGCCTACGTTCGCACCTACGGGCTACCGGCGATCATCACCCGGAGTTCTAATAACTATGGCCCCTACCAGTTTCCGGAGAAGGCGGTTCCGCTCTTCATCACCAATGCCCTTGCCGGTGAAGCGCTTCCACTTTACGGCGACGGCCTCCAGGTCCGCGAATGGCTGCACGTGCGGGACCACTGCGAGGCGTTGGCGCTGATTCTGAAAAACGGAGCGCCTGGGGAGATTTATAATATCGGCGGCAACTGTGAGCGGATCAATATCGACGTCGCTCGCCTCATCCTGAGGACCCTTGGCAAGCCGGAATCTTTGATCGTACACGTCGAAGACCGGCTCGGACATGATCGAAGGTACGCCCTCGACATGTCTAAGTTGGAGCGGGCGCTGGGTTGGAGACCCCGCATTCCCTTCGAGACGGGGCTCAAGGAAACGGTCGGCTGGTATGAGGACCACGTGACCTGGTGGACGCGTATCAAAGAGGGGGAGTATCGGGAGTATTACCAGAAGACGTACGGGGACCTCGCGCACGTATCGCAGTAATATCCCATGAAATACTGCCGCACCACGGTGAACGAAAATCCCCCCAACCCCCCTTTAGCAAAGGGGGGTTGGGGGGATTTATCTGAAGCTGACGGCTGAGTGCTGATTGCTGAACGCAATGTTCTAGGGAACAGACGAGGGATCTCACATGCAAACTGCGCTGACCTCAAGGCGCCCCTGGGGACGTTGGACAGTCCTTGGGGAGGGAGAGGGGTATAAGGTCAAGCGGATTGAGGTCAATCCCGGGCACCGTCTGAGTTTGCAGCGACACGCTTCCCGGAGCGAGCACTGGGTTGTCGTGGTCGGCACGGCCAAGGTGATAATCGGGGACCGGACCTTGATCATTTCCGCCCAGGAATCGACGTTCGTACCGGCAGGGACAGATCACCGAATCGAGAATCCTGGGCCACACCTACTCACCATTATTGAAATTCAAAACGGCGTCTACCTCGGGGAAGATGACATTGTCCGACTTCAGGATGACTACGGACGGAGCGACGGGAAGTAACCCCCATGTCTTCGCGGTGGTGCTTGCCGGTGGGAGGGGTGAGCGCTTCTGGCCGCTCAGCACGGAAGCACAACCCAAGGCCTTTCTTCGTTTAGTTGGGAGCGAGTCGCTCCTGCAGGCGACGGTCCGGCGGGTGCGGCTCCTGCTGCCATGGGCGCAGATTGCTGTGGTGGTTGAGAAGAAGCATGCCGACCTCGTCCGAGAGCAACTCCCCGAGCTTCCCGCAGCTAATCTCTTACTCGAGCCGCATGGCAGGGACACCGCGGCAGCCATCGGTCTAGCCTCACTACATCTCGAGCGGCTTGACCCCGAAGCGATTATGATTGTCTTGCCGGCCGATCACTACGTCCCGGACGGCGAGGCGTTTGCGGCAGGGGTGCGCCGGGCGACCGAGCTGCTCGCCTCGTACCAGGACTGGGTCGTAATGTTCGGGATCCCCCCTACCCGGCCAGAGACCGGGTACGGGTATCTGGAGGTCGATGAGCTGCTTGACGGGTCTCTTAGTGCCTTCCGCATCCGTCGATTTCTGGAGAAACCAGATCGGCAGACGGCCGAGTGTTTGGCAACAGACGGGCGCCACTACTGGAACAGCGGCATCTTTCTTTGGCGGAATGCTACCATTCAAAGTCTGCTTGCCCTGCATATGTCAGAAGTGTGGGCTGGCCTCTGTCGCATCCGCGAGGCGTGGGGGGTGCAGGAGGCGCTGGTCCGGGAGTACAGCGCGCTTAAGAAGCAGTCGGTGGACTACGGCGTGCTGGAGCGGATGGATGAGGGGGTTGCGATGGTCAGGGCCGATTTCGCCTGGGATGATCTGGGGACCTGGGATGCGTTGGCTCGAGTGCTGCCTGTGGACCATGACGGCAATATGATCGTGGGTGAGGTGCAGCCCCTGGACACGACGCAGTCGGTCATTGTCTCGGCCGGGCTGCGGGTGGCAACCATTGGGCTGTCGGAGATGATTGTGGTGGCGTCCAAGGACGGTGTGCTGGTCTGTCCCAAGGGGCGGGCCCAGGAGGTCAGGAGGCTTGCGGGGGAGCCCCGATGACTGCACGACGGGCGTTAATCACCGGTATTACGGGCCAGGACGGCTCCTACCTGGCCGAGTTTCTTCTCCAGCGAGGATACACGGTGGTCGGGATGGTACGGCGGTCGAGTACCGAGCCGTCCGATCGGATCACGCACATGCTTCATCGGATCACCCTGCAGCAGGCGGACCTCCTTGACCAGGCGTCCCTGATCCATCTCATCCGGGAGGCTCGGCCTCACGAGATCTACAACCTCGCCTCGCAGTCGTTTGTCCCGACCTCCTGGGAGCAGGCGGTCCTGACGGCGGAGTTCACCGCTGTGGGGGTGACCCGTCTCCTGGAGGCGGTCCGCCTTGTGGATCCCGGGATCCGTGTCTACCAGGCCAGCACTAGCGAGATGTTCGGCAAGGCCCAGGAGGTCCCGCAACACGAGCGGACGCCGTTCTATCCGAGAAGCCCATACGGTGTGGCCAAGCTCTATGGCCACTGGATCACGGTCAACTACCGGGAGAGCTATAGGCTGTTCGCCTGTTCGGGTATCCTGTTCAACCACGAATCCCCTCGCCGGAGCAAGGAGTTTGTGAGCCGAAAGGTCACCGATGGCGTTGCGCGCATCAAGCACGGCTTGGCCACGGAGTTGAAGCTGGGAAACCTGGAGGCGCGGCGGGACTGGGGGTATGCCGGTGACTATGTGAAGGCGATGTGGTTGATGCTGCAACAGGAGAGCCCGGATGACTACGTCATCGCTACAGGCGAGACCCATTCAGTCCGGGAGCTCGTCCAGATCGCGTTCGCGAGAGCAGGACTCGATTGGCGGGAGTACGTGATTGAAGATCCTACGCTGAAACGACCTGCCGAGGTCGATCTGCTGCAGGGGGACGCATCCAAGGCGAAGCGCGTGTTAGGCTGGCAACCGGATGTCGGCTTTCGCGAGTTGATCGAGATGATGGTAGATGCTGACCTCGAGCGTTACGCCGAGGCCTTGCCAGGATCTGGGCGCAGCGGGGGGAGGTAGGGCTGGTGGAGATCTGTATCGTGGGGACGGGGTACGTCGGCCTCGTCACCGGAGCGTGGGCTTTCTAATAGACCGGCGTTAGCCAGTGCGCGTACTTCTTTTGCTTTCCCTTGACCACGTCGAAATAGAGCGATTGAATCTTCGCGCTGATCGGCCCTATCCTGCCGGTGCCCAGCGGTCGTTTATCCACCTCGATCATGGGCGAGATCTGGGCGCCCGTCCCGCAGAGAAACGCCTCATCGGCGACGTATAGCTCCGTCCTGCCGATGGGCCGCTCGATCGTCTCGATACCCAGCTCCTCCCGAGCCAGCTCGATCACCGTCTCGCGCGTGATCCCTTCCAGGATATCCTCGGACAGGGCAGGCGTGATCAACTTCCCCCCCCTGACGAGAAAGATGTTCTCCGCCGATCCTTCAGAGATAAAGCCCCCCTCGGTGAGAAAGATCGCCTCATCGTAGCCATGTTCGAGGGCCTCGGTCTTGGCCAGTGCAGAGTTGACATAGCCGCCAGTGACCTTGCAGCGGGCCGGGATGGTATTATCGTTGATCCGGCGCCAGGAAGAAAAGCCCACCTTGATCCCCCTTGAGACGTCGATGTAGTCGCCAAGCGGGAGTGTGTACATGGCGAAACCAGTGGAATAGCCGATGAACTTCGGGCCGATCCCATCAGAATCGACATACGCAATCGGCCGGATATAGGTGTCGGTTTCGGGGTGGTTTCTCTTGAGCAATTCGAGGGTGATTTCCGACAACTCTTTCTCGTCCTTGCCGATAGTGAGTTTCAGGACTCGGCAGTTCCTGAGCAATCGGACGTAGTGTTCCACCATGCGGAACAGGTAGAGCTGCCCCTCATCCGGGTTCCAGTAGGCTCGGATCCCCTCGAAGATGCCGGTCCCGTACTGGAAGGTATTGTTCTGGATGCTGACCTTGGCTTGATCAAGCGGAACGAACTGCCCCTTGAAATAGGCGTATGTCATCGTGCCCCTCTCTCCACACCACTAAACAATACCCGAATACCGGGCTCAACCTAGCCGGAATCAAATGAAAAGTCAACAGGTTTTGGGCTTCTCAAGGGCAGGTCAACTTCCTCTTGACATAGGAAAATCTGGAGCGCAGACTTTAACAAGATGTTAGTTACTCATTGTATGCGATGAGCGGGAACCACTTTACAGGAGGAATCGATGGTGAGAAAAGCGATCGTTCAAGTGATCCTGCTAACTGCTTTGGTCGTGGGCTCCGCAGGAGCCTGGACAGCCGTGCCGGCTGCCGCCGAGCTCAAGGCGCCGGAGAAGTTTACGACCTTCTGTGTTCCGTGTCACGGTCCAGCGGGTGAAGGGAATGGGCCGGCAGCGGCTTTTCTGAATCCCAAGCCGCGGAACTTTACGGACGGCAAGTACATGAATGCCAGAACCGATGCGCAATTGATCAATGTCATCAAAAATGGCAGCGCGTCAGAGAAGTTCAGCCCGCTGATGAGCGGCTTTGGGGGTATA
>JANGEZ010000008.1:0-2299 GCA_031838355.1 Candidatus Methylomirabilis sp. bin48
GTCGTTGGTCCTGAGGGCGAGGGCGTAAAGCCGAAACCTACAGCGTCGTCGCCACCAGGTCGATTTCGACGATGGCGCCGCGTGGGAGGGTGGCCACGCCGACCGTGGAGCGGGCGGGCTTGACCTCGCCCAGGTACTCGGCGTAGACCTCGTTCATCTGGGCGAAGCTGCTCAGGTCGGTCAGGTAGACGGTGGCCTTGATCACGTGATCGAGGGAGCTTCCCCCGGCCTCGAGGACGGCCTTCAGGTTTTCCAGGACTTGGCGCGTTTGGGCCGACACGTCGCCCTCGATCATCGTCCCGGTGGCCGGATCGAGTGCGATCTGGCCGGAGGTGAAGAGGAAACCGTTGAACTTAATCCCCTGCTCGTAAGGCCCAATCGCTTTTGGCGCCTTCTCAGTACTCACAATCTCACGCGACATCTACTCCCCCTCACCCTAGCCCTCTCCCCGTTGTGGGGAGAGGGGAATGTATGTTATGCGCTCATGGCGCCGACGACATCATGGATGGTGGTAGCCAGTGACTCAGAAATCCCGGCGCGCCGCAGCTCCTCGATGCTGGCCTCGCGCAGGCGACGGAGGCTCCCGAATTGGGTAAGTAGCGCGCGTCTGCGCTTGGCCCCGATTCCGGGGACGTCGTCCAGTAGCGAGCGGATTGCCGACTTGCTCCGTAGCGCCCGGTGGTAGGTGACGGCAAACCGATGCGACTCGTCGCGGATCTGCTGAAGAAGTTGCCTGGCCCGTGACCGTTCCGGGAGCGCGATCGGCGTGGACCTGGACGGGTGAAAGACCAACTCCTCCTCCTTGGCCAGGCTCACCAACGGTAGCGAATGCAGCCCCAGCTCCCGCGCCACGCCAAGCGCGGCGTTGAGCTGACCGCGGCCGCCGTCAAGAAGGATAAGGTCTGGGAGTGGCATCTCCTCCACCTTGTGCAGCCGCCGCCGCACCACTTCAGCCAGCATGGCGAAGTCGTCCGGTCCTTGCACCGTCTTGATTTTGTAGCGCTTGTAGGACGATTTCTTTGGCTTGCCATCCTCCCAGACCACCTGGGAGCCGACCGCCAGCGTCCCCGAGATGTTCGAGATGTCGTAGGCCTCGATCCGCCTTGGTAGGGCTGGCAGCTCCAGCACCTCCTGCAGCTCTTTCAGGGCCTGCTCGCGACTCTGCGAGGATCGGAGCGACAGCGCGAGGGCCTCCTGCGCATTTGTCAGCGCCAACTGGACCAGCCGAGCCTTGCGCCCGCGTCGTGGGACCAGCAACTGCACGCGGCGATTCGCCCTGGAGTCGAGCCACGCCGCAATAAGCGGGGCATCTTCCAGGGGGTGAGACAGCAGGATCTCCTGAGGGATGTCCCGTGCGCCGAGGTAGAACTGCTTGATCAACGAGGACAGAAGGCCACCCGTGGTCTCGGTTTTTAGCTCAAAGGTAAAGGTCTCGCGGCCGATCAGTCGGCCTCGCCTGATCAGGAAGAGCTGAATTTGGGCCTCCCCCCCCTCCGCCGCGAGGCCAAAGATATCCTGATTTTCGCCCCGCGGCGAGATGATACGCTGGCGCTCGAACACTTGGCGCAGCGAGGCGATATGGTCGCGGTATTTCGCCGCTTGCTCGAACTGAAGCGCCTCGGCCGCCTGGCGCATCTGCATCTCAAGTCGTTTTGTCAGATCCTGATCCTTTCCCTCCAGCAGCAGCCGCGCCTGAGCCACCAGCTCGCTGTACGCGGGCCCATCGATCAGCCCCTCGCACGGACCCGCGCAGCGGCCCAGGTGATATTCGAGGCAGAGCCGTCGGCCCTCGATTGACCGGCACTTCCGGAGGGGGATCGTCTTGTTCACGAGGGCAAGCACGTCCCACATCGCGGTCGTCGGGACATACGGTCCGTAATAGAGCGCGCCATCGTCCTTGATCCGTCGGACTACCTGCACCCATGGGAACGGGTCTTTCAGGTCGAGCTTGAGGAAGGGGTAGTGCTTGTCATCCTTCAGGGCAATGTTGTAGCGAGGCTTGTGGCTCTTAATCAGGTTGCTTTCCAGGATGAGGGCCTCCAGCTCATTTGCCGTGATGATGAACTCCAGGTCGGTAGACTGCTCCATCATGAGCCGGATCTGGGATCGCTCTGGTACGTCCGGCGCCTCCGTGAAGTAGGAGGAGACGCGTTTCTTCAGCGACAGGGCCTTGCCGATGTACAGCACATGGCCTCGCCCGTCACGGAACAGATAGACGCCTGGCGCGTCCGGCAGGCCTTTGACCTTTTCTTGAAGCACATCGATCTGCTGCATCACGACTGAAAGATGTCATAGGCAC
>JANGEZ010000009.1:0-2890 GCA_031838355.1 Candidatus Methylomirabilis sp. bin48
CCTCCCCATTCACAGCACCTGCCTTCACCCAGGGAGAACGGCAATCGTGAGCGGTTGCGTTGATGGGAAGACTGATCCGGTGGCTGATCGTTTTTCCGCTCCTGGGCCTTCTGCTCTATGTCGGCCACCCATTCCTCCTGAGAGGCATGGGCCGCTACCTGATCACGGAGGATCATCTGCAAAAGGCCGGGGCGATCGCGATCCTGGCAGGCGACGGAGGCGTCGGTCGCACGCTCGAGGCTGTCAGACTCTACCAGGACGGCTATGCCCCAAGGATTGTCCTGACCCATCAGCGCTTGCCGAAAGGGTACGAATCGTTGGCACGGCTGGGCATTACCGTCCCGGAAGAGCGGGATATCCAATGGATGGTCCTCAAGGCGATGCGGATCCCTGCCACCGTCGTCCTCCGGGTCAGTGAGCGGGCCGACAGTACCGAGAGGGAGATGGTCTATCTCGCACGCCTTCTCAAGGAGTACCGGATAGAAACAGTCATCCTTGTCACGGACAGATCGCATTCAACGCGGGCAAGTAAGATTCTGGCCCGCGTCTCCGGTGGGAGAATTACGATCATCAGCCGACCCACCCGCTACGATACCTTTGATCCGGAAGGGTGGTGGCGTTCTCGCGCTGATGCGAAAGAGGTATTGTTGGAGTACGAGAAGCTGCTCAACTACTTCGTGCAGTCGGCGAGCGCTGGCCTCACCGGCTGGCGGAAAGGCGGGAGTGATTCGGCCGTTCCGGCCGAGGGTACATTCTGACCATCAGGATCCAAGGTCTGGTCGCTGCGAGAGGGTTAAACCGTTTATGGATGGAGGGACACGTCATGCAAGAGAAACGAGGGATGTTTGACACAATTTGGGGGGCGCTGGGATCGACCGACCCGGAGCCGACGACACGGCCAGCTCCAGTGATGGAGATGTCGACGAGTGCTTTTATCGTCGGCGAGAAGATCCAGATTCGCGGGGATCTGAGCGGCGAAGGCGACATTCATCTCATGGGTGGATTTCACGGGACTATTGATCTTGTGGGAACGGTTGTGATCGGAGAGTCGGCCCAAGTGGAGGCCGACATCGCTGCGACCAACATTCGTGTTGGCGGCCACGTGAAGGGCAATCTGGTCGCCAGTGGACGGGTCGATCTCCTGCCAACCGGCAGCGTAACGGGTAACGTGAAGACCGGCAGCATCGCCGCCGCAGAGGGTGCCTCCCTGCATGGCGAGATTGAGATTAATCGCCGACAGGTCCAAGGCCAGACGGAGAAGGACCGGATCGGTTCAGCCTAGCCTGAGAAGCCTGGTTGCACACTCAGCCCCTGGCAGCAAGCACGATGAGGAGGGCGTATGGCCTTTATGCGGTTTGATAAATTCACCTTTAAGGCGCAGGAGGCGATCCAGCAGGCCCAGAAACTGGCCGAGGAGCGGGAGCATCAGGCGATCGACGTCGAGCACCTGTTGCTGGCGCTGGTCGACCAGGCGGAAGGGGTGGTTCAGCCAATCCTGAGAAAGGTGGGGGCAACCCCTGGCCAGGTCGCCTCACGACTCATCGAGGAGTTGAGGCGACTCCCCAAGGTCTCCGGCGTGGCCCAGGGCCAGATCCATATCACGCCGCGTCTTGAAAAGGTATTAGGTGCCGCGCTGTCCGAGGCGGAACGCCTGAAGGACGAGTATGTCAGCACCGAGCATCTGCTCCTGGCGATCTCCGACGAGGGCATAGGCGCTGTCGGGAAGGTTTTGCGCGAGGCCGGGATCACGAAAGATAGGATCTACGCGGCCTTGCAGGAGATCCGCGGTAGCCAGCGTGTTACCGACCAAGCCCCAGAGGAGAAGTACCAGGCGCTGGAACGGTACGCCCGCGATCTGACCGATCTGGCCAGAAAGGGGAAGTTGGACCCGGTCATCGGTCGGGACGATGAAATCCGCCGGGTGATCCAGGTCCTGGCGCGCCGGACCAAGAACAACCCGGTCCTGATCGGCGAACCTGGTGTGGGCAAGACTGCCATCGTGGAAGGGCTGGCGCAGCGGATCGTTAACGGGGATGTGCCGGAGTCGCTGAAGAACAAGCGCGTCATGGCGCTGGACATCGGCGCGCTTGTGGCCGGGAGCAAGTACCGTGGGGAGTTCGAGGACCGGCTGAAGGCGGTCCTACGCGAGGTCACTGAACAGCAGGGGCAGATCGTCCTCTTCATCGACGAGTTGCATACCCTTGTTGGGGCCGGCGCGGCCGAAGGGGCCGTGGACGCATCGAACATGCTCAAGCCTGCGCTGGCGCGAGGTGAGCTTCGGTGCGTGGGGGCCACGACGCTGGACGAATACCGCAAGCGGGTAGAGAAGGACGCCGCACTTGAGCGGCGCTTCCAACCTGTTTTGGTCGGCGAGCCGTCAGTAGAGGATACCATCTCGATCCTCCGTGGCCTGAAGGAGCGGTACGAGGTCCACCACGGCGTCCGGATCAAGGACTCGGCGCTGGTGTCTGCCGCGGTCCTCAGCAACCGGTACATCGCCGACCGGTTCCTGCCGGATAAGGCGATCGACCTGATCGATGAGGCGGCGTCACGCCTCCGGATGGAGATCGACAGTATGCCGACAGAGCTGGATGAACTCAGTCGGCGAGCCCGACAGCTCGAGATTGAACGCGAGGCCCTGAAGAAGGAGACCGATCCGGAGTCGCAGGAGCGCCTTGCGCGTCTGGCGGACGAGCTCACAGAGATCCGGACCAAAGAGGAAGGGCTCAAGGCCCGCTGGGAACAGGAGAAGGGATTCATCCAGCGGATCAGGAGCCTCAAGGAGCGGATTGAGGCGGCGAAACTCCAGGAGCAGATGGCCGAGCGGCAGGGAGAGCTGGGGAAGGTCGCCGAGCTCCGTTATGGCCTGGTCGCCTCCCTGCAGAAGGAG
>JANGEZ010000010.1:0-1923 GCA_031838355.1 Candidatus Methylomirabilis sp. bin48
CCGGAGATGGCCATTAAGGTAGAGGATTTGCCGGCCCCATTGGCGCCGATCAGCGTGACGATCTGACCCTCCTCCACTTCCAGGTTGACGCCCTTCAAGGCATGGATGGCGCCATAATGGGCATGCACCTCTTGCAGTCTAAGCACGTATCGACTCCTTCCCCAGATAGGCGTCAATCACTCTGGAATCTGCCCTGATCGCCTCCGGTGTGCCTTCTGCAATTTTGACCCCGTGGTCGAGAACTACCACCCGCTCGGAGATGCCCATGACCACCTTCATGTGGTGCTCAATGAGCAAAACGGTGATGCCGCGGGCCCGAATCAGATGGATCAAGTCCATGAGGGCGTTGGTCTCCTGGGGATTCATCCCCGCGGCCGGCTCATCCAGGAGCAATAGTGTCGGGTCGCTTGCCATCGCTCTCGCGATCTCAAGCCGACGCTGATCGCCATATGGGAGCTCACTTGCCCACAGATCGGTCTTTTCCTCAAGACCCACGAATCGAAGCAGGTCGCGCGCCTTCGCTACCAACTCCTCTTCTTCTGTAAGTACGCCTTTCGGTCTGAAGATGGCGCCAACAACCGAGGCGTGCATCCGACAGTGGCTTCCCACCATGACGTTCTCGATCACCGTCATATCCCGAAAAAGCCGGATGTTCTGAAAGGTGCGGGTCACCCCTTTCGCCGTGACCTGGTTCGGCCTCAGACCAACCAGGTTCTGCCCGCGATAGAGGACCTCTCCAGAGGTTGGGGCACAGAGGCCGGTTACACAATTGAAAAAGGTGGTTTTGCCGGCTCCATTGGGGCCGATCAGGCTGACGATTTCCCCAGCCTTTACGCTCAGATCGACCCTATCAAGCGCTCGGAGACCACCAAAATCCACTGACAGCTTTCGTGTCGCGAGGAGGGTCATGCTCGCGTCTTTCGGTATCTGTACGGTCGGACCAACCTGCCCTGATCTCGTCGAAGGGGCCTGGGGCCCGCTCACCACCGTGACGCGAGAAACCTCCTTGCGCCACAAGGGGATCGTGCGGCGACGTGCGGCGAGCAGTCCCTTCGGCCGCATCACCATCATCCCCACCATGGCGGCTCCAAACACCAGCATACGGTACTGTGCAAACTGCCGCATCAGTTCAGGCAGGATCAACAGCATCGCCGCCCCCAGGATCACTCCTGGCACACTTCCCATCCCGCCGAGCACCACCATGCACAGGACGATGACCGATTCGAAAAACGTGAAGCTCTCTGGAGAGATAAATGTCATTTTACTCGCAAAGAAGACGCCTGCGAGTCCTGCCCAGGTCGCGCCAAGACTAAACGCGAGAAGCTTCGTCTTGACCAGGTCGATGCCCATCACCTCAGCGGCGACCTCGTCATCGCGCATCGCAGTCCATGCGCGACCGAGACGCGACTGATTCAGTCGATCAACCACGAAGATGGTCAGGAGAACAATCGCCAGGATCAGGTAATAATAGTGGATCGGGTGGGAAAAGGTGAACCCGAAAATACTTGGACGCGGGATCTCGATGATCCCGTTGGGCCCTCCCGTGAAGCGATCCCAATTGTTCAGAACGATACGGATCATCTCACCGAACCCCAGGGTCGTAATGGCCAGGTAGTCTCCCCGCAGACGCAGGGCCGGAGCGCCAAGGAGGACGCCGAAGATGGCCGCCAAGGCCGCTCCGAACGGCAGGACCTCCCAGAACGAGAGGCCGACTCGGGTTGCGAGAAGGCCGTAGGCATAGGCGCCTACCGCATAAAACGCGATGTAGCCAAGATTCAGAAGTCCGGCCAGGCCCACGACGATATTGAGCCCGAGCGCCAGCGTTACATAGATCCCTACCTGGGTCAGCACATCGATATGATACCGGTTCAGACCAAGAGGGATGACGAACGCACACGCGAGGGCCACGGCGTACAGCGGGCG
>JANGEZ010000011.1:0-1514 GCA_031838355.1 Candidatus Methylomirabilis sp. bin48
ATGACTTCCGCATCCCGCATCGGCTGTCCCCACCATATACCGTACTTTGCCGATCCCCGCAAGGAGTAGTTGACGGGCAAATCTCCTTGACTCGCCTGGGGTTTGGCGCTATAAGACGATAGGCTATTTCGCTACAAGGAGCGGTGCGTGTTACAAGATCGGACCATCGGGTTCATCGGGGCCGGCAACATGGCCGAGGCGTTAATCCGCGGCCTGCTTGAAGCCAAGCTGGTGACGGCGGATCAGCTTATCGCTTCTGACATCGTCGAGGCGAAACGACAGCAGATCCACCACCGCCACGGCATCCAGACGGTGACCGAGGGTCGCGACGTGGCCACGAAGGCCTCGATCCTGGTCCTGGCCGTCAAGCCCCAGGACATGGAGACGGCGTTGAAGGGGATTGCCGCTTCTGTGGATCGGACCAAGACGATCATCTCGGTTGCCGCTGGTATCACGATCGCCTTCATCGCCGAGCGCCTGCCCGCCAAGGCGCGGATCATTCGCGCCATGCCCAATGCGCCGGCCCTGGTTCTGGCCGGTGCCGCCGGCATTGCGAAGGGTGAGCACGCGACAGCCGAAGACCTGCAGTGTGCAGAGGCGATCTTCGCCGCGGTCGGAAAAGCGGTCGTGGTTGAGGAGAAGCACCTGGACGCGGTGACGGGACTGAGCGGCAGCGGCCCAGCCTACGCGTTCCTGTTTATCGAGGCGCTGGCCGACGCCGGCGTGAAGGTGGGGCTTGCGCGGGATGTCGCCAGACTGCTGGCCGCTCAAACCGTCCTGGGCGCAGCAAAGATGGTGCTCGAGAGCGGTCGTCATCCGGCCGAACTGAAGGACATGGTCGCCTCCCCCGGTGGGACGACTATTGCCGGGTTGCATGTTCTGGAGCGCGGCGGATTGCGCGGGACCCTGATAGAGGCGGTAGAGACGGCCACGATTCGATCCCGGGAACTGGGCAGGAGATAATCACTATGCCGTTCGTCGCCAACTTCATCGATGCATTTGCGTCCATTCTGGGCCAGGTGTTGGGGCTCTACACCTGGGTTCTCATCATCCGGGCGGTCATCTCCTGGGTCAGCCCCGACCCCTGGAACCCGATCGTTCAATTCCTCTGCCGTGTTACCGACCCGGTACTACAGCCGATTCAGAGATTACTGCCACCGTGGCGATTGGGGATCGATATCTCTCCCATCGTCGCTATCCTGGCGATCCAGTTCATCCAGCAGTGGCTTGTGCCCTCCCTCCGCGAGGTGGCCTCGATGCTTCAGTAATGGTTCTGGTTCGACAGGAGGGCGAGGCTGCCTCCTTTCGTGCCCGTCTTCAGCCGAAGGCGTCCCGCGAAGCGATCGTCGGCGAAGCCGACGGTGTCCTGCGGCTCCGGGTAACCGCTCCTCCGGTAGATGGACGAGCGAACGAGGCCTGCCTCCGCTTGCTTGCCAAGGCTCTTGACCTGTCAGTTTCCCGCTTTCGAATTGCCGCTGGTCAGCACGCGCGCATAAAAACTATCCGGATTGCCG
>JANGEZ010000012.1:0-4770 GCA_031838355.1 Candidatus Methylomirabilis sp. bin48
AAAGAAGCCGGTAATGAGCAGGAAAGGAATGGCTACGGTGGCCCAGAAGGTCAGGCTCTTCATGATTTCATTGGTATGATTGGCGGTGGCGGAAAGATGGACGTCAAGCACGCCGGTGAGGATGTCGCGATAGGTTTCAGCAAAATCAAGAGCACGGACAATGTGGTCGTAGATGTTGCGGAAATACGGCTGTTGCGAACGGAACCATGGTTCGGTGCGGTAGAGAAGATGATTAATCGCCTCACGACCAGCCAGGGCCACGCGGCGGAAATCAATCAACGCGCGGCGGAGCGCAAAGATATCTGCCAGCAGCCGGGGCGTGGGATTCTCGAGGATCTGCTCCTCGATTTGCTCGATGCGGTCCTCCACGGTGTCGAGCACGGGCAGATACTGGTCGGCCATGAAGTCGAGCATAGACTGAAACAGGCGGCCTGGATGGGCCATCGTGGGGTCGGAGCGAAATTTCGGAAGCACGGCCGCCACGGTGCGGCTGGGCGTGGGGCCTTCGCGGACGCTCACCAGAAAATTCTTGCCGACAAAGAAATCAATCTCGCCAAACCAGCACTCCTGTTTCTCCGGGTTAAAGTGAATGGAGTTAAAAATAACGAACAGGTGGCCGTCATACTCTTCGAGCTTAGCGCGCTGGCGGTGATTGCGGCAGTCCTCGATGGCCAACTCGTGCAGGCCAAGCTGAGCGGCCAGCTCGTCGAGCGCAGGGCCCTTGGGGTCGTCCACGTGATACCAGCAGAAGCCATTGCGCTCCCCGATCAGGCATGCGGCAGCAGCAGGGCCGGTCATCTTTGCGCCGTAAGTCCCTTGTTATTCATACAATGACTTCCACGAACTCTGAATACTGACTGAGCACACGATCAACGGTGAGCAGCCTGGCAGGCTCGGCTATTGCCTGAGAGGTCAGCCTCTTCGACTGCTGCGACGGTGTCATCCGGAGTCACTGAGGCTCGATCCGGCCGAGTTGCAGTCTGATGGCGATTTCTCAGATGCGCGCGGCGCTGAACAAGACGTCATTGGCTGGCAACGTTATGCGGTCGCACACCGGCATTGGGATCTTCTCGGGTTCGGCGGCCGCCCAGTACAGCACGGGGGTATCCAGCAGCAGGCGCATTAAGAACGCCCTTCAAATGCCTGTATGACCTCATCCGGCAGAAGCGCGTCAAAGTCGGCCGGCACACCGAACCGTCCGGCTAGCGCGCCGAGCGAACGGCGCATTTGCTGTTTTCCCGCTGGAATGAATCTGGAAACTTATTTGCCGACTCTGGCAATCACGATCTCCTAGCCTGCATTAGCTTGGTCTACCAACTTCGAGAGGTAGGTCTTGGCTCCGTGAATGTTCACGGTTGGCATTGATCGCCTCCAGTGCATAGAATTGATCTTGGTTTAGTCCATGCTTTGGGCATGTCAATAGGTTGTTGACCTGTTCGCCGGCTTCGTGAAGCATGGGTGTGAGGCCTGGTGGGGGCTTGCGCCAAGTAAGGTCGGAGGAGGAGAGGGAATGAGTTAGGCCGAACGACCCTAGACCTCACAACGACCTGACAATAGATAGGCGACGACGTCTGCGGCGGTGTAGCTCGTCCGGCCGCCCAGGAAACTACCGATGGTCGCGAGGTCGTCGCCGCTGGTGACGATCGGCGGCTCCAAGGTGCCGTTGGTATTGATCTGCGGGTGGCCGATGACGGAGAGCAAAGCGTTGCACAGGCACTGGCGGCCGATCGTGTCCTCAATCTTGCCGCCCTTTTTCACGTAGGCAGCCTCAGGCTCGCTGGGACACCGGTAGTCCACTTTCCCGTCCGCTGTCATGAAGGCGACGCGTAGGTACCCCATATCGCAGATCCGCTCGCGCGTTGCGCCCACGGCGGGATTCTCGGCCCACTCCACGACCTTGATTGGAAAGCCGGTGGGCGATACGCGGGGCTTCGTGCGAACGTCCACCTCGCCGCGGGCCGCGTGGGCCAACACCGAGCGCTTGATCGGCTCTGCGAGTCCAGATTCGTCGCAGAAGGCGAAGAGCGTCCCGACCTGGACTCCGGCGGCTCCCTCCCTACGCGCCGCAACCAGACGCTCGGGGTGTCCGGTCCCACCCGCCACCCAAAACGGCAGCCCCAGCTCCCTGATCTTCGCGAGGTCCACTTTGTCATGTTCGCTGTAGATCGGCTCGCCGCGCTCGTTGAATCGTGGCTCACCGCGGGGCGGGGCGTTGTGGCCACCGGCGGTGGGGCCCTCGATCACGAATCCATCCACCTGACCGGTAGCCTTGCGGGCGAGCATCTTCGCCAGGGAGTTGCTCGCCACGATCGGGAGGAACTTCGGCCGCGCGAGTGGCGCCGGCGGCGTCTCCCAATGGGCGCTGGGGTCAAATTTGAGGTATTCGACGGCGTCGGAGGGGAGTCCATCCACGTCGAATCGGAGCCGAGCCGGGTGGTGCCCAGCGAGTAAGTCGAGCGCACCTGCGATCTCTCGCGGGATCCCGGCACCCATCAGGACGTAGTCGACCCCGGCGAGCATCGCGCCGTAGAGCGTCGGCAGCGTGAGCATCTGAACTTTGGTGAGCAGGTTGATGCCGACCGGTGCATCGTGTCCATCCTTGGCGAGGAACACTTCGACGAACGTGGCCAGCATGGTGAGCTCCTGCCGAGCGGGAGCGACCACCTGACGGTACATGGGGAGCATCGTGTACGGCTCGCCAGGCGCCCGACCCTCTGGCCGATAGTAGCGGCGCATGGCCTCGTCCGCGGCGCGACGGATCGGGAACTGCTCGATCCCGCGCCGCATGTGGCCGCCGCGATCGCCATCCTGCAGGCGACGTACGAACACCGTATCGATGCCGGTGCCGGAGACGACCCCCATCTGGCCAGTTCGTGCCACGGCGTTGGCCAGCCGCCAGTCGGAGACAGCGGCACCCATCCCGCCTTGAATGATCAGTGGAAGCGTTGAGCGCTCTTCGATGGGAGGAGTAGGGCATCGACGATCCGCTCCCGCGCCTTCACCGGTTGCGGTCGATAAGGGCGTCTTCATGCCGCCGCGCGACCGATTGCGCAACCACGCGAGGGCGAGTGGTGGGGCTCGACTCGATCCGCATCGCAGGCCCGGCATGCTCTAGTGAGTCGCGTGCGATTTGAGCCGGCTACCAGCCCGCTCCGCGCACTACCGCATACTATTGCCGGAGAACACCCTTCCCAAGTATGAGATCGTTGATTATGGCGCATTCTAGGAGGTCACTGTTTTATGTATCTGGCCCAAGAATCGTTTGCTACAGCCTCAATCGGGATAGGGACGGGCCTCACGGCCCTCTCCTCCCATACCACCGTACATACGGATCACATATGTGTGTCACCGGTCACAAGGAAATGTACCACAAATGGTCATAAAAAGTGTATCAGAGTTGGGGACAAAATAGGAAAATAGGGACAGACACTATTTATTGAGATCCTTTCTTGGTCTTCCCCTCTGCAAAACGCGTATTACTCGCCCCAGCTTCCTGCTCAATGCCACAATGAACCCATCCCTCCCCAGTGGTCGCCCTGTCATCGTATGCCTTCGAATCGTTTCCACGTCTGGAGCATTATCGTCCGAGTCGATGTGTTCTCTCCATGACTCCGTGGAAACACCCACTGACTCCCTTATCTCGATGACATCGACCATCTCATCCGTTCCACCGATGTGAGCGGCCGCACTGGACCATTTCCATTGCCAAGGCCTGTTGACCATCCTGGACCGCACCGGATTCCTCTCAACATACCGTAAAGCCGCCATAAGATAAGGCTCATCAAGCAGACAGGAATAAAAGCGTCCCTGCCACAAGTGCCCGGAGGCCTTTCTCTCTTTGTTGAAATATTGAGCATACCGCATATGGGCCACGCTGAATACTTTAGCCAACGATGCCTCTTCCTGCGGTTGGACAATGAAATGAACATGATTGTCCATTAAGCAATAGGCCCATATCGACAGGTGAAATTTGCGGCTGTATTCATTAATCCAGGATAAATATTGAGAACGATCTTCGTCGTTCCGAAAGACCGCCTGGCGATAATTCCCTCTTTGTGTAACATGGTAAGGGTGGCCTGGCACAACGATTCGAGCAATACGTGGCATGCAAGATCACTATAGCAAACACCACAAGTTGTCAAATAAATAGTGTCTGTCCCTATTTAACTCATGGGCGGTCAGCGTCTCGTCTGTTCGTTCGAGCTTGAAGGGCAGTAAGGTTTTTCGTATCATGGCCTCACCTTGTGGATTAAAGGGAATGTGATTGCTCACGCCCCCTTTATCTCCGCTCCCATAACGGCCCACAAGGTTTGTCGTTCATTCCTCTCTCTGCTTTTAGGGATAGCATTGATAGAATAGCTCATCATCGGGTAATTCACGCCGCGTGAGCTCTTTGTATGTAATCGACAATCGATTGTCGATTACGGAGAACGTGCTAGGCTGGGTGAAATAGGAAACGAGGAGACTTTATGGAGAGAACAGGCAGTGTGAGCGCACGACCACCGACAATGGGCGTCCTCATCCATTATCACGAGATTGCCCTCAAGGGGAAAAACCGGGGCTTTTTTCTGAGACAGCTTGAGGCCAACCTTCTGCTAGCCACCCGTGATCTCGACTGCGGCCCGCTCCGGCGGCCTGCCGGTCGATTGTTCCTGGAGATGCGCGAGGAGACATCGTGGGAGGTCCTGCGACAGCGGCTGAGCCGAGTCTTCGGGATTGCGAACTTTGCTCACGCCTTCGTGATGGCACCCAACCTGGAGTTGCTCACAA
>JANGEZ010000013.1:0-4872 GCA_031838355.1 Candidatus Methylomirabilis sp. bin48
AAGTGGGATGGAGCCAGATTTCATGAGGTGCGAGAGATGCCCATATCTGATGGAGCGCTGGCTGACTACGCTATTGCAGATCTTGGGGAAGGGCTTGGGCGCCATCTCCTCGCGCTCGTTGTGAAGAGCGGGAGATTGGGATTGGGCAAGAGAAGCGAGATTCAAGCCTTTCGACTGCAATAACAGCATGCTGTCACAGCGTCGACTTCAGATCGCTGTCTTCTGGCTTACCTTGATCGTACCGTCCGTCGCGCAGGCGACCGGCTTTCGGATGTTTCCCCAAAGCGCGTCGGGAGCCGGCCAGAGCGACGCGTTTGTGGCCCAGAGTGATGACCCTTCCGCGATTTTTTACAATCCCGCCGGAGTGACTCAGCTTCCTGGGGTCCAATTGATGATGGGGGCCCTTCTGGTTGGTGGCGGTACCGACTTCAGCAATCGCGCGACCGGCGCAAAGAGTTTTGGAGACCTTGGCGGGCCTGTCTCGAGCCCTCCGCCCGTCCACTTCTATCTGACCGCGCATCTCAGACCACTTGCCAACGCTCTAGACCTCCCTGCCTTGGCGCGGATAACAGTAGGCGTCGGCGTCTTCTCTCCGTTTGGTCTTAGACACCGATGGCCAGAGGATGGTCCCCTGAATACGTCCTTGACGCTCGCAGCACTGCCGTTGCTCGATATCAGGCCCGTGATCGCATACAAGGTGAGTGAGCAACTCTCGCTCGCGGCAGGGGTCGATGTCTACACCTTTGCAAGCTTCGTGGGGGAGGGGGGTGCCGTGACGAAGTTTAGGTCTTCCGGGGCCCAAGGGTTACCTTCACGTGGGACGCCCCTTGAAGTCAACGGCAAGGACACCACTCCTGGGTTTAATCTGAGCCTCCGCTACACACCTTGCCTTCTGGAGGGCACGCACCCGTGGTGTAGCTTCGGCTTCCAGTATCGAAGCCGCGCGACGCTCCACTTAGAGGGGGAGTTTCTCGATGCGGGAATGGCGCTCTCAACAGCTCGGACGACGTTTGTCCTCCCCCAATCGTTTACCTTCGGTGTTGCGGTCTGGCCCTTCCTGACCAGGGACCATGAGTGGAAGGTTGAGGTGGATCTGGACAAGACAGACTGGAGCGCCTTCCGCAACACCGACGTTCATGTGGGTACTGGGACCGTGATTCCCGTTCCGCGGAACTGGTCGAACACCCTCACGTTCATGGTAGGAACGGAGTACAAATGGATCGATCCTGCCGCGCTTCCGCATTGGGACGTGGCAGCACGTGCGGGGTGGCAACATTCCGCTACGCCAGTCCCCAGCCAGACCTTTGATCCCGGGGTTCCCGATAGCGATAAAAATATACTGTCCGTCGGCATGGGCTTTCTTTGCAGGCCGGGCGGCCGTTTCGCAGGTCTCATCCCCTGCGGGGAGCAGGGTGGCTGGTATCGTCCGTCGGCTATCAGTCTCGATTTGGCGTATCAGGCAGCCATCTACGACACGCGGCACATCGCCGACAATAGGCCTCCCTTGACTCTTCCGGCAGTCGTGAATGGCACATATACCACTCTGCACCACGCCGGCATCGTCACGCTGCGCATCAATTTTTGAAACTTGTCTGGCTCAATCCTGGCGAGCTAAAGTGGCTCGGTATTGCTTCCCTTCGAACTACCCCCCTTAGCTCTTCTCGTGCATCTGCTCTGCTAGATAGTTTTCATACCCCAGCTCGCTGATCTTGTGGAGCTGCTCCTCGAGCCAACCTACATGACGTTCTTCATCGACAGTGATGCGCTCCAGCAACTCTCGGCTTCCGTTGTCTTGAAGCTCGATGCATAGCTGCACACCAGGATTCAGAACCTGGAGCGCAGCCATCTCCAGCGCGAGATCGTTCTCCAACTGTTGCCTAACATTGCGGCCGATCATAAGCCGGTCAGAGCCGGACATGTGTGGGGTCCCATCAAGGAATAGGATACGCTCGACTATCTTATCGGCATGTTTCATCTCGTCTACCGATTCATCAAAGATCGCCTTTGCCAGGACCTGATAACCCCAACTCTTACACATTCTGGAGTGCAGGAAATACTGGTTGATCCCCGTCAGCTCCATCCGGAGCGCACTGTTCAATAGCTCAATGATCTGCGGATGTCCTTGCATCTGATCTCCTCATTTAGAAGGTAGGGGTTAGTACGAATCGCGCAATTAAGAATAACGATCACAGCGAGCCTATCAATCTCTTGTAGGCTAAGTTAGCACGTGACGGTGTTCGCATGATAGGCCGGGTGCGGGGCGTCTTACGTATTCTTCAGGAAGTCTCGCGCTTCTTTGTGGGCGGGATCGATCTCCAGGACTCGCCTGGCGCAACGAACGGCTCCGCTGCTATCGCCTAATTCTCTCAGGCATACAGCCTTGTGGAGCCACGCCTCTTTGGAATTGCTGTCGTAACGGAGCGCCTCATTGAAGCAGGTGATCGCGGCGGAGTGACGTTTCTGGCTCAAGAGGCATGACCCCTTGCAGTGCCATGCCTTCAGGAGCTTGCTCGGGTCCTTCAGCTCTTTAATCGCGCGGTCGAACAGCTCAACCGCACAGTCGAACTCTTGTATGTGCATCAGGGCCCTTGCGTCACTTAGAAGGGTATCGCTGTTGAGGGAGCTGTGGAGTCCAGCCCCCTTTTGGGTAGCGATACCTGTGGCAGGTGGCACGGCGAGAGTGAGATACGATTCACCCTTTATGGAGAAAAACAGCTCCTCATCGCTTGCCGCCTTGGCCGTAATCCGATAAAGGTGGCCTCGCACCCCTTTGTGGCGGATCACCTCATCGAATCGGCTATCCTGCACGTCGCTTACGTATCGGAGAAGTAGGGTGGAGTAGAGCTTGCTGAGGTGTTGGCTCCGGAGCCGCTCCTTCTCCAGGCTTGACAGAAGGCGGCGTTCCAGCTCTTCCGAGGTAGAGAGAAACTCACCGATTGGTGCAAATAGGGCGTAGGAAAGGGCCGATGGGGAGACAGCCAGAAATTTCGGAAGCCAGGACCTCTCCTCCTCGGAGAGCTTCAGGTGAAAGCGTCCCTCCAAATAGGGAAGCAGCCCAGCCACCAACATCTGGACCACAAAGTTCGAGCGGAGGAACTTGAACCGCTGAGAGCCATCGAGGAACTGGCGGGCAAGGCTGAGGAAGACATCGAACTCGGGCTTGATGGAATAGCGGTTAAACCGCCACCGCGGCAGACCGGCAGATTCTGTGATGAGGAACCCTTCATCGAGAAGCTCCTGCATCACCTCCCGAAGATCGATAAGGGGCTCTTTGGTCTCCCGCGACAGGAACTCGATGTTCTTTTGCCCGGACTCTGCCAGGGCAAGGAGAACCTTTTCCCTGGCTTGCAGGTTCAGAGCGCGCTTTCCCTTCAGGGAGCCATTCAGCCGTTTGATAGAAATGGCTAGGCGAGAGGAGACCGATGATCCGTAGGCATCAAGCGCAGCGTACGCAGCCCCTCTTTTGGCCTCGATTCGAAAAACCCAGTAGAACCTTCCCGCCATCAAGACAAGGTCGCCTGCCCCAAGCTTTGCCATAACCCGGCTCTCGATCGTGTGGACGATGTGATCGTGGGAAGCGACTAGCTTTGCACGCCGAAGCAGGGCACATATCTTATCAACCCCGAACAGGTGATAGTCACCCCTCGCCGCAGCATCAAGACGTGACAACCAGTTTCGGGCGGCTGGGTGGAAGCCGGAAACGGAGAAGAAGATGCCGATAAGGTGCTTATCCCGTCGCCGCGCTTGCATATAGCATCTATGGACCCGCTGCAGTTCCTCCAGGCGAACCTCGTGAGGGATTGTGCATCCATAGCAGTGCAGATGGTGAGCGCTGGAACGGTGGCGGGCCTTCAGATTGATGGCGAGACGGATTGAGGAGAGCTGAGGGTGAAAATCGGTATAGCCGAGTTCGTCGAGGAGGTCTTCTATAAGCTGTGCTAAGGCGAGCGCCTTCTCTTTGTTCGATCCAGCCAGGATCTTCATGCCGATCGCCTCAGAAGGCGATTTCACTATAATCCCAGGCTGTTTTAGTGCCACTCTCGCTAACCCTCCTTGCACAACGGGTCCCTCGCGACCAACCTTTTTTTATTTATTTAACATAAGGAGACTCAAAGGTCAAGCGAGAAGTTGCTTTCTTGGTAAATACTGTCTTGGAATCGTCTTAGGTTGACAATTTCGGAGGGATCATGGTATTGATTAGCCAGGGCTAGAGAAGTAATAATACCTAGATAATACATGAGGGATATTTCGTAACATTAGGAAACAATGGCGTTGTAAAGAATGTAGCGTGAATACCATTATTAACTGTCCCAAAATAATAACTTTACGTGATCGAAGAATCCCTCCTGACCTCCCTTTGCCAAAGGGAGGATGTACCCCTCTTTACGAAAGGGAGGCTTTACCCCTCTTTGGAAAAGAGGGGCGAGGGGAGATTTTCTTAGTGGAGCGGTGCTACCGGATCGTGGAGAAACTGCGATGAAGATTCGAGTACGATGTTTCGCGGCCGTTCGTGAGATTGTCGGAGTCTCCGAACTGGTTGTTGACCTGCCGGAGGGGAGCACGCTGATTCAGCTCATAAGCCAGCTTCGAGACCAGTTCCCACAGTTGGAGGCGCTGACCGGGTCGCTGCTATTTTCGGTCAATCGAGAGTATGCTTCTACTGATACGGGGTTGACAACGGGAGATGACGTTGCATTAATCCCCCCTGTGAGTGGAGGAACTGATGTTTGAAATCACCGATCAGCCGATTTCGCTTGAGCCGCTTGTGAGTGCCGTGAAACGGTCAAGCTCCGGGGCCGTCGCGACCTTCCTCGGCGTAGTGCGAGAGCAGACACGAGGCCGACAGGTCTGCTACTTAGAGTATGAAGCCTA
>JANGEZ010000014.1:0-1714 GCA_031838355.1 Candidatus Methylomirabilis sp. bin48
CATCGCCGCAAGCATCTCGCGGACCGCCCGCTCCAGACCCACAAGAACGGCTCTGGCGATGATACTGTGGCCGATGCTCAACTCCTCCACCTCCTGGATCGCTGCTATCGGCCCAACATTACGATAGTCCAGGCCATGCCCGGCATTGATCAGAAGGCCTAACTCTCTTCCTGCTGTCGCCGACCGAATGAGGCGGGCCAGCTCGGCCTGCTGCACCTTATGATCCCGTGCCTCCGCATACGTTCCAGTGTGAAGCTCGACGAAGTCGGCGCCGGTACGCGCAGCCGCCGATAACTGATCTTGTTCGGGGTCGATGAAGAGACTCACCGCGATGCCGCCCTCTCGTAAGCGGCGCACACACCTCCCCACCTCATCGACGTGTCCGTGAACGTCCAGTCCTCCTTCAGTGGTGAGCTCCTCGCGCCGTTCCGGGACAAGCGTCGCCATCTCCGGCTTGAGCGCCAGGGCGATCTGGATCATCTCTTCCGTGGCTGCCATCTCCAGGTTCAGCTTCGTCTTGACCAGCCGTCGGAGGAGCTCGACATCCCGATCCTGGATATGCCGGCGGTCCTCCCGTAGGTGTACGGTGATCCCGGATGCGCCGGCCAGTTCGGCCAGCATTGCCGCCTGGGCTGGATCAGGCTCCTGCGCCCGTCTTGCCTGCCTTATTGTGGCGATATGATCGACGTTCACACACAACCCAACCATCGCTCGCACCTCAAAACCAGGGTATAGGATCTAGGATTTAGGGTAAGGCATGAAATAGATTTTAGCCTAGTTCTTTTTCTATCGCGCGCGCGATCTCTCGAGCTAGCCGCTCGACCTTCGCTGGCTCCTCGCCTTCTACCATCACACGGGCCACCGGTTCCGTGCCGGATAAGCGAACCAGGACCCGTCCCCTGGCTCCCATACCCGCCTCCGCCAATCGAATCGCCTCCTGCACCAGTGGAAGCTCCTCGATGGCAGCTCTGCGTCGGACGGGCGCGTTGATCAATACCTGAGGATACGAGCGCATGCACGCCTTGAGCTCCGAAAGCGGTTTCCCGCACCTTTGCATAGTTGCCAGCACCTGCAGGGCGGTCACGATCCCGTCGCCGGTGGTATGGTGTTCCAGGAAGATGATATGCCCGGACTGCTCGCCCCCCAACATGTAGCGTTTCGCCAGCATCTCCTCCAGAACATACCGATCGCCCACCGCGGTTCGAACGACCTTGATCCCCGCCTCCTGCATCGCGATGTCTAATCCGATGTTGCTCATCACGGTGGCCACAATCGTGTCTCCTCGCAGACGGCCTTCTCGCTTGAGGTCGAGGGCACAGAGGGCGAGAATATGATCGCCATCCATCGTCTCGCCCTGTTCATCCACAAACAGCACCCGGTCCGCGTCCCCGTCAAGGGCAAACCCGAGGTGTGCCTTGTGTCTGCTGACCGCTCGCTGCAACCCTCCTGGATGCTGCGAGCCGCAGCCTTTATTGATATTAGTGCCGTCGGGCTGGACATTCAGCGACACCACCTCGGCGTTCAGCTCTTTGAGGACTGCGGGCGACACCTTGTAGGCGGCGCCGTTGGCACAATCGACCACCACCCGCATCCCTTTCAGCGTCGTTCCCTTGGGAAGAGTATTTTTCGCAAATTCGATATAGCGGCCGACGGCATCGCCCACTCGGTAGGCCTTGCCGATCTCACGAGGTGTCGACCTGATCCCGTCGATCTC
>JANGEZ010000015.1:0-2846 GCA_031838355.1 Candidatus Methylomirabilis sp. bin48
AGTCCTAGCATCAACTTCAGGAGGGTCGTCTTTCCCGAGCCATTTGGGCCCAGTATCGCCACTCGTTCGCCCCGCTCGATGAACAGATCGATCCTCGCAAGCCCGAAGCCGCTCGGATAAGTGAACTGCACGGCATGGAGATGGATCCCTGGCTTCATCGCCATGCAGACTCCCGTCCGTTGTGCCGAAGTAAGAAAAGGAAAAGGGGGCCGCCGAGCAGAGCCGTGAAGATCCCCACGGGGAGCTCCGTTGGGGCCAGAATGGAGCGTGCCACCGTGTCCGCCAACACCAGAAGGGCCGCACCGGCCAAGGCTGAGGCCGGCAGGAGCCGTCGGTGGTCGGGTCCGATCAGGAGGCGCAGGATGTGCGGAACGGCAAGTCCCAGGAACCCGATTAGACCGCTGATGCTGACCGCGGTACCCGTCAGCAGTGCCCCGAGTACGATGATCCTTCTGGACTCCCGATTCAGATCCACTCCGAGGGCTTGCGCCCCCTCTTCGCCCACTGTCAGGGCATTGAGTGGGGCCGCAAACCCATACGCCACGACAATTCCCACGACAATGATCGGCCCCGCCGCCAACAGTTGTCGCGGATCATTCACCGCGATCCCACCCATGAGCCAGGTAAAGACGTGACGAAGTCGAAACTCGCTCCCCTCGAAGAGCAAGATGCTCAAGGAGCCCAAATATCCGAGGATCGCGTTGACAACCACGCCCCCGAGTAGCAAGGTCACCGGCGAGCTGCGCCCATCCACCCGTGCAAGCCGGTAGACCAGCAGCACCGCCAGCAGGCCGCCGACGAAGGCGGAGAGCGTCACCGCTCCAAAGCCGAGGAGGGAGGCCGGGGGCAGGATAAGTATGGCTACTGTCGCCGCGAAGCCTGCACCAGCCGACGTGCCAATGATGTACGGATCGGCAAGCGGATTGCGAAGTAATCCCTGGAACAGGACGCCGGCAGTCGCCAGGGCCGCGCCCACCAGTGCCCCGCCCAGGACTCTGGGCAGCCTGAGCTCCAGCAGGATCGTCTCGTCCGCCGCCTGCCAGGTTACCGGGCCGACCGGAATGCCCGCCGACCGAAGGAGGATCTTGAGAATGGTCAGGGGTGACAATGCGACCGCGCCCTGCATGACACCGATGAGCAAAGCCAAAAGGAGTAATGCTAACAGGCCGAGGTACGTCCGGGGTATGCCCCCCCACCCATCCCTCCCCCTCGGAGGGGGGAGGGGCAGGGAGGGGGTGCGGAACAAAGTTCTCCTCATCGAAATCGATCCGGGTGGAGCAGTCCAGCCAACAGCTCGAGGCCCTCAACGATCCTGGGTCCAGGACGACTGATCGCGTTCGAATCGATCGCAGTAATCGCTCCCAGACGCACCGCCCGCAGGTGACTCCATCCTGAGCGGCTGGCTACCAACTCCGGGGTCTGCGGGTTGATCGGCGCGCTGGCATCGCTCAGAATGATCAGATCGGGGTCGGCTCTAATCAGTTCCTCCAGGCTGAACTGAGGCCAAGCCGTTCGCGAGCGTGCAGCGATGTTTGCCCCACCCGCGAGTTGAATGAGGAGATCGATGAATGAACCAGGACCGGCCGTGAAAGGGCGGCTCGGGTCGCTGCCATCAAACTCAATGAAGACCTTAGGCCTGGGGGCGTCCCGCACCTTCGCCACGACGGCGGCTACACGCTGCCGCATGGCGCGAACCAGACCCTCGGCTCGTCTCTCGGTGTTCACGATCCGCCCGATTAGGAGGATGTTACGGTAGATGTCGTCGAGCGTCCGTGGCGCAAAGACCATCACCCTGATCCCGTGCCGTTCGAGGGGCAGAAGCGGTTCGGCGCCCCCATGGGTCGAGAGAATCAGGTCTGGACTGAAGCGTACGACCTGCTCCAGGCTGGGATTAAAAGGAGCAACGCGCGGCTTGGCCTTTGCGGCGGGCGGAAAGTCGCTCCATTGGTCCACGGCCACGATTCGGTCCTCGGCGCCCAGGGCGAACAGGATCTCAGTATTGCCCGGCGTCAAGGTCATAATCCGCTTGGGCGGCCTGTCCAGCGTGACGGACCGCCCGGCATCATCGACAATAGTGAGAGAGACTGCATCGGCAGGTCCCCACAATAACAGTGCGATCCCCAACAGCAGGACCGCCTGGCGTCTCACAGTGTACCCTTGAGACCAAACAGGGCTGTGATTCCCGGGGTCGAAAAACCAAATACTTGTTGGTAATCGTTATCGAAGAGGTTCTGAATCTTCCCAAACAGTGTAAGCTCCTGCAGATGGAGGGCATCCTTCAACAAGGTGTACGAGGCCGCCAGGTCTACGGTCGTATAACCATCAGCGGTTACCCGTTCGGTGTTGAAGGTGGCCGGATCGGTGAAGATATCCGACCGATCACCGACGAACGTTGCCGTCAAGCTCGTATGCAGACGACGCCACGCATGGTCGATGGAGAGCGTCCCAGCGTGTCTCGGTCGGCGGAGCAGCGGCTCACCCTTCGGCAACACAGCCCCACCGATGCCACCATCGTCGAGCACCGTAGTGTCCAGGAAGGTGTAGGCGCCACTGAGGGTCAGGCCATACCCTGGGCGTATTGTCGCGGCCAACTCGATCCCCTCCGCCCGCGCTTTCTGAACATTGCAAAAGCTGGCCAGACAGCCGGGCGTGGGCGTGAAAATGAAGGCGATCAAGTCGTCAAAGCGGTTGTGAAAGTACGTCACCGAGAAATCGGCCAGACCATGGAGCACTGGCTGGTCCAGCCCGACCTCCCAGCTCTTGGTGCGCTCTGGCCTCAGGTTGGGATTGCCGACGACAAACTGGCTTCCGTCTCCGAAGTTCTCAATGAAGCTCGGCTCTTTGAT
>JANGEZ010000016.1:0-5208 GCA_031838355.1 Candidatus Methylomirabilis sp. bin48
GGCCTACCACGACCTGATCAGACGCGCGGCGGCGCAACCCGATAGGCAGGCGCAAGAAGGTATCCCCGGAATTCACGACCTGCGGCGAGCGACGCCGGCCGATCTTGTGAATGGGCTCTGCTACGATCAATGGGAGCGCGCAGCGTTCCTCGACCACTTTTTCACTGGGCCCGATCCGCTGTCGGCCTGGGTCTGCGGTCACCTTGACGAGCGGGGCGATTTCATCGAGGCCCTCTGGGGCTTCAAGCCGACATCCAGTGGCGCGGTCCTTGAACGACTAGGTCGGGTTCTAACCGGACCCGACCCTTCGGCAGAGCTAAGGACAGGTCTCAGCCATCCGCTTCACCTGCGGAAGGAATATGTCTTCACGGATAATCGAAGCCTCACTGTCCTCTACCGGATACAAAATCAGGGAGGCGATCGCCTGGATGTTCGCTTCGGGGTAGAACTGAACTTCTTCCTGCCTGGCCTCGCCTTTGGCCAATCGCTCATCACGCTGGGCGATCAGCGCGTCTCGCTTGACAATCCAGCGTGTGCAGCCGAGGTCGAGCGCTTCACCGTGTCCACCCGGGAGTCGCGCCCACAGCTTCGCGTCGAACTCGACCATCCCGTCATCCTGTACAGCCACCTGGTAGCAACGGTCTCGCAATCTGAGGATGGGTACGAACGAACCGTGCAAGGGGTGGCGGCCATGCCGACCTGGGACCTTCATCTCGATCCCGGTCAGGAGTGGGAAGGGAAGGTGGTGGTGACGCTGTCGAAATGAAAGCGCGGGCCTTTGATGAGCTCCTCCAATGGCTGCGGACCGGTGGAGTACGCCTGGCGATTATCGTGGCGGGGAGCTTGGCGCTGGTTCGCCTCCTCAAGCTGGCCTCGGATCGCATCGTCCGAGCCGTTGCGGAGGTAGGGGCTGACCAGGTCAGTGAGCGAGAAAAGCGCGCCCTGACGCTGGACGGCATCGTCAAGACCGTCGGGACGACAGCGATCGTGATCATCGCCACGATGATGGGGCTTCAGGAGTTCGGGCTGAACATCACGCCCATCATCGCTGGCGCGGGCGTGGTTGGGCTGGCCGTAGGCTTCGGCGCTCAGAGCCTGATCAAGGATGTCATCGCCGGCTTCTTCATTATTCTTGAGGGACAGTTCGGGGTGGGCGACGTAATCAAGACGGGCGACATCAGTGGCCACGTAGAGCGCCTCAACCTGCGCGTGACGACCTTGCGGGATTTCAACAGTGGTGCGGTGCACTTCATCCCGAACAGTGAGCTTAAGGTCGTCTCGAACCTGACAAAGGAGTGGTCGCGGGTGGCCCTGGACATCGGAGTGGCCTACCATGAGGATATTGATCGGGTGGTCGTGGTGCTGCAGCGGATCGGGCAGGAGCTAGCCCAGGATCAGCGGGTAGGCCCGCTGATCCTGGAACCGCCAGAAGTCCTCGGCATTGAGTCATTCGGCGAGTCTCAGGTCACCATCAAGGTGCTGGTCAAGACTCTGCCTCAGCGGCAATGGGAGGTAGCACGAGAGTTTAGAAGGCGGATTAAAGTCACCTTCGGGAAAGAGGGGATCGAGATGCCCTATCCCACGCGGGTGCACCTGACACGAACCGAAAGCCTCCCTCCAAAAGAGCAGCTATAAGCTGGTAGCTGGTTGCTGAAAGCTTTTTTTTAAAGCCTCTTGACCTTCGCTTTAGGCTGGCAGTAAGATAACAGTACGGTTGCTTTGGCTGCCCCTGTGCGGAAGGAGATCTGCATGCAATGCGAGATGGTCCCGAAAACTCTTGAGGCATATCGCAAGGCCGTTGAGCTGAATCCTGAGAACGTCGAAGCCCGGTATCAGCTTGCACTGGGGTACCATCAGGCGAGGCTGGTGAAGGAAGCGATAGCGGAGATGCAACGAGTGGTCATTCTGGATCCTAAGCACCTCGCCGCCCACTGTCATCTCAGCCTTTGGTATTACGGGCGATGCATGTTCCACGCCGCCATTGAAGCCACCAAAAAGGTCTTAGTCCTGGACCCCACCAACCCTTGGGCCAACTATCGAATAGCGAGGTCCTACTTCCATCTGGGCAAGCTGGACCTGGCCATACAGAGTTTTGGGAAGGTGCTGGAGGCGGACCCCACCCATATCATCGTGCATTACGACCTTGGCATTATCTATGAGCGGAGACGGATGTGGCACGACGCGATCCGGGAATTCTCACAGGTGGTGTCCGAGAATCCTGAGGATTCCTCTTCCCACTTCCACCTGGGACTTGCCTATAAGCGGCTGGGAAACCGCGACCTGGCCGTCGGGGCATTCATGGCGGCCCTGAATCTCAATGGCGAAGACAACGCGTCCCTCGAACAGTTGCACGCCCTCCAAGAGTAGTCTCTGGCTTCATCTCGATTGGCCTCATGCTGAGGTCGATGGGTAGCAACGGCACATCTCATCCTGGCCATCATCGTATTTTGCTCGGTCACGTGCAAAGGAGTGTGAAATGAACCAAACGATCGAAAAAGAGCTCCGCGAACAACTCGATCGGCTACCGTCCGAACAACAGCGCCAGGTCTTGGACTTCGCTAGGGCATTAGCAACAAAACAGATTCACGGTGTGCCCGGTCACGCGTTGAGGAGGTTTGGGGGCGCGATTCCGAAGGAGGACCTTGCGCTTGTTGCGCGGGCAATCGAAGAGGGGTGTGAGCAGGTAACTCCCGATGAGTGGTAGGTTCCTGCTCGACACGAACATCGTGATTGCTATCTTTGCAGAGGAGCCGACCCCGCTACAGCGCTTGGCTGAAGCGGAGGAGGTGTTTGTGCCGGCCATCGTACTGGGTGAGTTGTATTACGGTGCTCGCAAGTCGATTCGTGCCAAGGCGAATGCGGCGCAGATCGACGAGTTCTCTGCGACTGCTGCAATACTTGGATACGACCCTGTAACTGCACGCCATTATGGCTGGATCAAGAACGATCTGCGTACGAAGGGCCGCCTCATCCCGGAGAACGATATCTGGATTGCCGCAGTTGCCCAACAGCACGGCTTAAGCTTGATTTCTCGAGATGCTCACTTTAGCGAAGTTGCAGATCTCGCAGTTGAGGCGTGGTAGCGTCCCGCAAGAAGCCGCATCTGCCCAATAAGGTTTGAGACGACCAGTACGGTCGTTTCAATTCCTTGTTCAGTTCACGCAAGTTTTGCTCTTGGCACTCTCCTAAACCAAATCTTACCATTGTCACACGTCTACTGCTATCTCCTATCCCACTAAAGGAGAGAATGCGACCATGGTGGCTGGCAAGGGTCGGCAATCGCACCTGAACAGCCTCGGGCTAAAGGAACACACGCTTACGGCTCTTTGGGATTTACCCCGCCCCGAGGGACCGTCCTGTTTGCGGAGAGTTCCAGGCCTGTCGGCTGTGTTGTCCAGGCTAACATCTTGGACGGATCACTCCGGAATCTCGTACGCGACGGAACACCAAGGGCCGCGAGACCCCTTCCTATCTTGATTAGGACTGCCAAGTGAAGCTGCCATCGTTCTCATCTCTTCTTGCAATACTTGCTTTATCGCTTCCCCTTGTGGGGTGTGGCAACGACCGCATTGCCGAACTTGAGGCCCAGCTTGAAGACGTCCGTTCAAAACTTGGTAACGCTCAGTCAGAGGTGGAAACATTAAAAGGTGCGGTTGATGATCTGACGTCCGCAGTCGACGAATTCGACCATACGGATTGGAGAATTGCCGTCTCCCGCGTACGGGCTGTTGCCGATGATATTGAAAGCGCAGCTAACGACGCCGAGTCAGCTATCGATGATGCAGCGAGTGCCGCAAACTGATGATCGAGTAGAGTAACCATGCATTGGCTATTTATAGTTACTGCCGTGCTCTTCGTTGGATCGTCACTCAGTACATTTCGACGCTCAAGCTCATCCAAGGGTCATCTCCTACGGCTACCCCCCTGCCAGAGCAGTTACCCACGTTCATTCGCCGTAGCCCCATGATTTCCACTTGGCACTTCCGCTTCTTCCTCCTCGCCGCTACGATCGCAACATGCTTTGCGGTTCAGGATGTGCAGGCTCGAAGCGACACCATTGGCGCGTCAGAATCGGCCCGCCATATCGGTCAGAAGAAGACGGTCTGCGGAAAAGTAGCCAGCGCCTTTTTCTCCTTTCGGAGTCGCGGACAACCCACGTTTCTCAACCTCGACAAACCCTACCCGGAACACGTATTCACCGCGGTGATCTGGGGCTCCGACAGAGGCCAGTTCAACGAAGAACCCGAGAAAGCCTTCTGGGAAAAGCGCATTTGCGTCACGGGTCTCATCACGTCGTACCGGAGTAAGCCCCAGATAACGGTCAATTCACCATCTCAAATTGAGCTTCAGCCGACTAAATAGCTCGGTCGCATTCCGAATTCAGAGGACACTACAAGGAACTTTCGATTGTTGGCCCGCGAAACCGCGGTATACGAGATCTGTAAGTATGGTGGTTTGGAAGGAGGGGGGCCGCAAGACCCCCCATCCCGATTAAGTGCGTGAGGCTTCATGTCGGATGCGCTTGACAAGTGTTACCGTGTGTGGTAACAACATCAAATGGGAAAGGTCCGGCGAGGTGGCTACGTGTTCGTGACGTGGAAAGGGGACCACACGCCTCGGCACGTGCATGTCTATCGCGACGGGAAGTTCATCGTAACGTGGGACCTTGAGAACCAGCAATCGATGAAAGGTAAGGCGCCCCGCACGGTTATCGAGCTCATTGGAGAACTTGAGTCTGAGGGACGGCTATGAAGATCCGAGCGGTCGCCGGTAACAACCGCAAGAAAGTGTTTGAGGTCACAACCTCGACCAGGACATTGATCTTCCCTTATGCTAAGCTCGATCCTCAGCTTACGGTCCAGGACCCCCTTCAGCGAGTCTTTGTGGACCCGGAACTGAACCGGGAAGGGTTTACCTATATTCTCACGTCTGGGCTGGAGGGGACGGTGCACCTCGAGCAGGTACTGGAATACAACCAGGACCCAGGCTACCTGCGGGATGCGCTCCTGTATAAGCTTACCATCGAGGCCCAACAGCGGGCTCAGGCCAGCCCCCTTTCAAAACGGGAGATCATCCGCCGGTTGGGAACGTCGGCTGCGCAGTTGTACCGCCTCCTGGATCAAACCAACTATCGAAAGACGATAGACCAACTACTATCCCTCCTTCATGTCCTGGACTGCGACGTCGATCTCGTCGTGCGAGCGACCA
>JANGEZ010000017.1:0-3802 GCA_031838355.1 Candidatus Methylomirabilis sp. bin48
AAGGCGCCCAGAACCTTTTCGCTCTCCATCACTATTCGCGTCGCATTCGGCAAACGCCTGGCTTATCTGTGCGCGTTCCTACAGTCTAAAAGCCTACAGTCTATCTACCTGCGTCGGTACTACCGCTCGTCAGCTACCGGGAGATACGCTCATGCAGACAGATCATCCTGGGTCACGGCCGGCGTTTTTTGATGCATGAGCCCGGGACCACCATCAGGGGCATCGGCAGTCAAGGCGGCCGCCGGGATCTCCGCCCCCCTCGTGAAGAAGCCGTAGAGTAAAAAGAGATCGACCAGGACAACGCTCAGCCAGACGCTGTATGCACGTGGGCTCGCGATCAACCCCAACTCGATCAACACCTTGGATAATCCAAAGCCCACTACCCAGGCATCGAAGCTCATGCAGATTCTTCTGAACGTTTCAGCATTCATGCGTCTAATGATGTACGCCCCTATCGGAATCCCGATCGCAACGCTCGGAACGATCGATGACAGAAGCCCCGTACTCGCTGTGGTGTACACTCCCAGATAATAATACGCGGTCGCTGTCACGGTCGATTCGACCATTCTGATCAGCCCCAAGGCGGCTCGAAACTCGCCTTTGACAAAGCCCTGGTTGTTAAACAGGAGCGCCAACGGCGGACCGGAGATGGTGGTTGTTGAATAGAGAACGCCAACGCCGGCACCGAACGGGACACCAATGAGATGTTCGGATCGAATCGGCCGTCTTACCCCGGCAGCCTGCAGCAGGATCAACGGCAGCACGATGAGATACGTGATCAGCTTGAGCCATCCCGGGCTCGCCATCGAGAGGAAATAGCTCCCTGCGATGACGCCAGGAATAAGGCCGCACACGATCGGCAACACCCTCTTCCAGATCTTCCGGATGCTCCTGCGATTGACGAGCAGCACGTAGCTATTAAGAGCCACCTCCACCAACACCAAGGCGGGATTCAAGATCCTGTTGGAATAGAAGATGAGGGCAACCGGGACGGTCAGCGATGAAAACCCATACCCCAGCGCCCCATTGACGGCGGCCGCAAAGAGGGTAATGCCTATGAGCGTGATCTGCCCGATGTCAAGGCTCATGATGCCCCTTGCTTCCATTCATCGCACGGTCATCCATCTCGGCTGCGGAGGCTCTGCACACTACTTCTCACTCCCCCAAGAAATCCTAACAAAGAAGCTAGCCATTGAACTCAAAGACGGCAGATGGTTCTTCTACAAACTGTTTTTCGATCGCGTCCCACCTGAATGCTTTGAAGTACACCACTTTCCCATTTTTCACTGACACTACAAGATAGTGTAGCTGAGGCCACAGTGGTTCACCGTCGAACAGTGCCAGATCTCGATCGGTCTCGGAGAAGTAGGCTTCATGATCGGGGTGTGAATGGTAGATGAGGACAAACTCAAGACCCTTGGCATCAGCTTCGCTCTGAATCTGTAGAAGGTCCTTCGGGTCCATGATATAGGCGGTCCTTGCATCTCTCGGATAACGAATCGGATCGTCCTGCTGATACTGGTTCGCCAGATTCGCGCATCTGCGGACAATGTTCGTACTCGGATCGCCTGGCTTCCCTATAACGATCCCGCAGGCCTCGTCAGGATACCCCTCTTCGGCATGGGCGAAGATTTCGTTCAGCTCTGGTTGCGTAAGGACCATCGGTTCGACAGGGCTCACCACAGGCCTACCACCAAAGGTGACTGTACATGTTCTCGCCCAGCGCGGGAAACTCCTTGTGCCAGACACCCAGGCTCACATACTTCCACCCGCCATCGCAGAGGATTACCACGATGTTGCCCTTCTCCATTCGATGCGCCGTCCGGATCGCCACATGAACGACAGCTCCAGAGGACACGCCCGCAAAGATCCCTTCCTTGTTGGTCAGATCTTTGGTGGCGGCAAAGGCGCAGCGGGAATCAACCATGATTTTGCCGTCCAAGAGACTGGTGTCAAGGATCGGTGGGATGAAACCCTCATCCAGGCTGCGAAGCCCCTGGACTAGATCGCCCGGATTCGGCTCCACGGCAATGATCTTGGTCTTGGGGTTACACTCCTTCAGCCGTCTCCCCACACCCATCAGGGTTCCGCCGGTCCCAAGGCCGGCCACAAAGACATCAACCTCCGGGAGGTCGTTCAGGATCTCCACCCCGGTCGTTTCGTAGTGGGCCAGAGGGTTGGCCGGATTACCGTACTGAAAGGGCATGTAGAGGGTTGGATCCTGCGCCACAAGCTTTTGAGCCAACTCAATAGCCCCGTTGCTCCCTTTCGTCCCATCAGAATAGATCAACTCGGCGCCGAAGATCTCAAGGAGTTGACGTCTCTCCGGGGTGGCGTTTTCCGGGATCACCGCCTTGACCTTGTACCCTTTCCTCCGCCCGATCATGGCCAGGGCGATGCCGGTGTTGCCGCTCGTTGGTTCCAGAATCGTTTTGTCCTTCGTCAGTTCGCCACTCCGCTCGGCCTGCTCGATCATGTACTTCGCTATTCGATCCTTTAAGCTTCCGGTCGGGTTCACTCCCTCCAGCTTGGCGAAGATCCGAACCTCTTTCTTGGGACTCATCCGAGGCAGCTCGATCAGCGGCGTGTGCCCGATCGCATCAAGAATATCGACTTTTTTCATCCATGTCCTCTTTGTCGGCCTTCTCGTCCCCGGCCCACCTTCACCTTACGGGTCAGGCCTTTATTACCGTGATCGCCCAGTCAGTGTCATTCAACTTCGTCGCATCTGCAACGATATGCCCTTCACTGCGTAGGCTCCTGGGAACGTTCTCAGCGGAGCCAGGGTTATCCACAATGATTCTCAGCGCCTGACCGCTTTGTAGCTCGTCCAGCGCCAATTTGGTCTTCACAAACGTGTAGGGACATACCTCCCCCTTCAGGTCAAGGGACTCGGCTATCTGCTCAGGTGCCCCATTCATTTCTCCTCCTCCAATAATGCAGGTGAGGCTTTTTCCAGGACGATTTCCCATTGAGTTCTGCCAACTTCCGAAATGGCGAGGACCGCATAACCTTCCTCCTTCGCCCATCTGGGGATATCTTCGACCGATTTCGCGTAATCGACAATGACCACTAGTTGATCACCGGCTGTAAGCTTCCCCATTTTCTGCCTGGTCAACATCAAAGGATATGGACAAATCTCTCCAGTCACATCAAGGGAGTACTTCGTCATCACTGCCCCCATGATCTTACGATCGCCACCACGTTCGGAAGACTCTACGCCCGCTGGGCGTTTCGCGTCCCACGCTCAAACGCAACGCTACCAAATAATAAATAGACTCCAGCCCAGACTCCCAAGATAATGCTGAGTGTCGCCGTCATACTGCTCAACCCGAAGAGTGGAACTCCAGTCAGCCCATGGCCGATGTTGCATCCACCCGCAATGCCCGCCCCTATGCCCATCAGCAGACCACCACCGAGAGCCTGGAGAAGACGCTGAGCGCCAGGGGCGCGCCAGGCAAACTCTCCATGTGACCGCGCCGCCACGTATGCGCCCGCGATGAGCCCTACCCACATAAAACTCCCCCAGGTGAGCAGGGAGGTCTCACCGGTGAACAGGAACCCCGAGATCGTTCGGATCGGCTCGGTGATCGAAAGACCGTACTCCCTTCCGGTCAGGGCTGAGATCGGCCAGGCAGCCGTGGCTATCAGGCCGATGGTGATGCCGCTCCTTGTCCAACTCCATCCTCTCTGGTAGCCGCCGGCCGGGCTTTTCAGCAGCCACCAACCGCCAACTATGACGAAGGTCACAACCAGCATCCATGGGTTTACGCCCAAGAGGCGATCCAGCGTTGCGGGCTGC
>JANGEZ010000018.1:0-3526 GCA_031838355.1 Candidatus Methylomirabilis sp. bin48
GACCGGTCAGGGAAAGCTACGAACGGCAGTGTCTATATCGCCTGGAATGATGGCCGGAACCTGACGGTGCCCGATGCCATCTTCGGGAGCTACGGCTATACGGACATCATGGTCAGCCGCTCGACGGATGGGGGGGCGACCTGGTTTGCCCCTGTCCAGGTGAATAACAACCCCGAGCCATTGTCATCCGGCCTTGGGACAGACCAGTACCAGCCCGGGATCTCTGTGGACAAAACGGGGAAGGTCGGCGTCTGCTTCTACGATCGACGCCGGGATCCCAACAACTTTTTAATCGACCGGGAATGTGCCTTCTCCAAGAACGCGGGAACCAGTTGGAGCAATAAGAAGATCACAAAGAAAAATTTTCCAGCGGTTCCGAGCCAGGATATTTTGCTTAACCCCCTTTACATGGGAGACTACGACGGCCTCGCCAGTGATTTCACCAAAACGAACAGCGGATTTATCGGCGCCTGGGGGGACAATTCCCTCGGCAACCCCGATGTCAAGGTTGATAAATTCTAAGGGGTAGGTGGACAGGCGGCGGTGATAGCGGTCAAGGCGTCGCTTTCAAGCGTACCGGTGGAGGGGAGGGGAATCCAGGGTGAGGGCCGCATAAGGGGCAGGGCACTCTCGCCGTAGCCAAGGATTCTGGCCATGGCCTGAACCCGGGTCCCTTCCCGCTCCGCCTGGGAGAGGGTGATGGTGAGTTGATAGCGCCCCTTCAGCCAGCGGATCCCTGCCGCCGCACGGTGGATGATCGCGATCTGCCGAAGGGCGCTGGGATTGACCAGCCGGAAGGCGGTGATGATCGTGCTGTTCTCCTGATCAACTCGCCAGATTTTCTCCCCTCGGGCGGTGAGGACCGCCTGGACGCAACTGAGAGCCGGGTGGAGGGGCCCAGCGACAATGATCTCCTGCGGGCTGGTGACGAGGATGAAAAGAACGAGAAGTCCTGCCATTCACTCCACTCCTCGCGCCTGTCGCACCTGGCTTTCTGAACCCTCTCTCTGTCCCTAATGCTAGGTTGTCTCGATCGTGAAGTCAAATCCGCCTACAAAGGATCGCGTTAAAGCCCTTAAGGCGCAAGGTGCCGAAATCGATCTGAAGGTAACCGCGTTGCGCCGTCCGCTCGTACCGCTGATCCTTGCGTTCCTCCTGGGGATCGTGTCGGCGCGCCTTCTGCAGCTTCCGGAGCTCGTCTGGTTTCTCGCCGGCCTCGTAGCCGCCGGCCTCGCCCTGCTGGGTGCCGCGTATCGCCGGCTTCGCGTTGCCGGCATCTTCCTTCTACTTCTGTTCTTCTCTCTTGGCGCGGGCCGCCTCGGGGTCCAGTCCTCTCTCCTCCCTCCGCATCACATAGATCATTTGCCCGAAGAGGTCCTGGAGCAGCCGCTCCTGATCGAGGGGGTTGTGGCCTCGCCAAGCGATCCCCTGGCCGGCGGCGCCGGAGAGATCGAGAGCGAAGCGGGGCGAGTTCGGGTCCTTCTCGACCTGCGGACCGTGTGGTTGGCTGGGCGGGAGATCGAGGTTACCGGACGCGCGCGCCTGACCCTGCTTCACCCCGAGATCGTTCCTGCTTACGGGGAACGCATTCGCGGGCAGTTTAAGCTTCGCCGACCGCGAGGATACAACAATCCCGGCGGGTTCGACCACCCGCTCTATCTCAGAAGCCAGGGTGTGGCGCTTGAAGGATGGGCGGGCGAAGGCGACCCCATCGAGCGACGAGGAACAGGCGAGGGAAACCCTCTGCTCACCTGGGCCTATACGCTCCGCAACCGGATGATTCGCGCGGTGAACGGCCTGTTGCCGCCGGATCAGGCGTCCCTGCTCGTAGCCCTGACCCTCGGCGCGCGTTCCGACATCCCGCGCCAGACCACCGAGGCGTTCCAAACATCCGGCACGTATCACATCCTGGCCATCTCTGGCCTCAACGTGAGTATCCTTGCCGGCGCGCTCTTTTTTCTTTTGAAGGCCGTCCGTGTGCCGCTGCGGCTAAGCGCGCTGCTCTCGATGGGTCTCATCACCTTTTATGCCGCCTTGGCGGGCGGGAGCGTATCTGTGGTCAGGGCGGCAGTGATGGCTGACGTCTACCTGCTAGGGTTGGTCCTTGACCGGGAGGCTGATTCGTTGAATACCCTCGCCCTCTCCGCCCTCTGGCTCCTCCTCTGGCAACCGCTGTTCCTGTTCGATATCGGGTTTCAGCTCACCTTCGTCGCCACTGGGGCGATCTTGGTGGCGGTCGATCGGCTGCCGTTGGCGTCGCTGCCGCCGCCCTGGCGATGGGCTGCAACCCCCGTGGTATTGTCTATCGCGGCCTTCTTCGGGACAGCCCCGATTCTCGCCTCGACCTTCTATCGGATCTCACCTGTCGGCATCCTGGCCAACCTTCCGATCGTACCCCTGAGCGGGCTACTTACGGGGGCGGGAATGCTGTTTGCCGTGCTGGCGACGGTCATCCCCCGATCCATCGGGTGGTTCGCCACATTCATAGGATTACTGATCGATCTGCTGGTCAACCTTGCCGGCTGGTTTGCGCGCGTGCCGCTCGCGTCGGTGACGATCTTCCCCCCGTCCGTGCCGATGGTGGTCTGCTACTACCTGGCCCTGGGCGCATGGATTGCGAGCGCATGGCGACGGTGGCTTCGGTGGATGGCGTGTGTGGCGACCCTCGCTCTCGCCATCCTGGTCAGCGCTCGGATGCTTCCCATTTTTCAGAACGACCAGGTACGGATGACCGTCCTCGATGTTGGGCAAGGCGACGGCATTGTTCTGGAGCTTCCCGGGAAGCGAACCATCGTGATCGACGGCGGCGGCCTGTTCGACGATCGATTCGACATCGGGGAGCAGGTGGTGGTCCCGTTCCTGCTCTCCCGCTGGATCAGCTACGTGGACCTCATGGTCCTCACCCACCCGCATCCGGATCACCTGAACGGTCTGCAAGCCGTCCTCCGCCACTTTCCGGTCGGCCAAGTCTGGGATAGCGGCCAGCGGGCTGCCATACCGACCTACCTCTGGTTCGAAGAGACGCTACGCTGGAGGCGTATCCCTCACAAGATCCTGCATGACGGGCATCGGACGTCCGAGTTTGCTCCGGTGCAGATCGCGGTGCTGCATCCTTCGAACCCAATGCTGCAAGGCTCCAAACGTGGCCACTTCTCCGATGTCAACAGCAACTCGCTGGTCTTGAGTGTAAAGTACGGCAAGATGACGTTTCTCTTGCCGGGTGACATTGAACAGGAGGCGGAACGCCTGCTGCTTGAGCAGGGGGCGAATTTGGAGGCCCAGGTACTGAAGGTACCGCACCACGGCGGCCGAACCAGCAGCAGTGAACCGTTCCTTGCGCACGTCAAACCGCAGATCGCTGTGGTGTCCGCCGGCTATCGTAATCGCTTTCGCCACCCGCATCAGGAGACGGTGGACCGGTACCGCGCAAACGGCATTCATCTGTACAGGACCGACCTGGACGGCGCAGTGACCGTCACGAGTGACGGGAACACCATCGACGTGACGACCTTTCAGCAGTCCAGTC
>JANGEZ010000019.1:0-8859 GCA_031838355.1 Candidatus Methylomirabilis sp. bin48
CCAATCGGTCAGCTCCAGGTATCGATCTAGCGTTTTGTACGGATTATACGGGGCGATCCGCGCCATCGTCCCCTTGAAGATCTCCTGTATGTGCAGGTCGATAGCTCTGGTCGTCCGGTGATGGTAGACGTTCACGTAAAGAGCGATCTTCGCGTTCAGGAACCGCATCAGGGCCGACTCTCCGGCTTTGTGCAGGGTCAGCCCCTTCGGCGTGAAAAACGTGTACAGCAGCAGCCGCTCGATGTCCACCATATCAAGCGAGAAGCCGGTCATATAGGCGTCTCGCTGGACGTAATCAAGGTTGTCCACGGTGTAGATCCCGGAGAAGAGCGGGCGGAGCGCCAACAGCCAGTCCGGAAAGCCAGCCACTGGGCCTGCCTCTGGTTTCTTGATCAGGAACGCGATCTGTCTGGGGTCGAGCCGCTCATTCGACGAAAACGGCCCGCTTGGGCTTCGGCGGATCGCTTTGATGATCCCCCCTAGCCTCTTCGTGATGATGGCCATTCCCAGGATCTCGTGGTTCAGCCGCTCACCACCGACGTGAAACTGCTGTAGGAAGTGCTCGTCGAAAAAATGCCCGAAGGGACCGTGTCCCACGTCGTGGAGCAACCCGGCAAGTCTCAGGAGTTCTTCGATGAACGGCTCCGACGGCAGGGCCTCCCCGAATGTCTCCTTCAGGCTGGGATAGAGGTGTCTGGCAAACTCTCCAGCCATGTGCATGGTCCCCAGAACATGCTGAAACCGACCGTGCTCGCCGGAGGGGTAGACCCACCAACTGCTCTGCAGTTGGTGAATGCGGCGCAACCGTTGAACCCAAGGGCTATCAATGATCTCCTTCTCGGTCCGTTCTGACCTGTCACCCTTCGGCACGGTGAAGACAATATAGCGGTGGATCGGGTCTGCCAGTAACGCCACCCCTTCGTAGGGCGACGTGAGTGGCGACCCCCCGATCTCAATCGCTTGCGGTGTGGTAACGCGTCGTGTAACCATCGATCACCCCTTGTAACTACTTAGGTAGATAGACTGTAGGCTTTTAGACTGTAGGAACGCACACGGATGAGCCAGGCGTTTGCCGAATGCGACGCGAATAATGATGGAGACCGAAAAGGTTCTGGGCGCCTTGATTCGGTCCATGCGTAACGACTAACAGCCTACAGCCTATAGCCTAAACACCTGAGTAGTTATCACTCCTTTAGATCAATGCGGATTCCAGGACGATGCCCCGATCCAGCATCGCAGTTGCCCGCGACAGCGTTCGCGTCAGATCCGCCGGCAGCTCCGGGCTCTCTTCGAGCTGCCGGCACAGGTCGATGAGACGGCGGAATGCCCGGATGAGGTCACCCTCATGCCCTCCGAAACTCTGCTCGACCAGCGCAACCCAGTCGTCCTCGCCTGAGGCCCACCGATGGGTGGCCGCCAGATAGGTCGTGTGCATCGAGACTGGAAGGTCGACCTGGTAGGATCGCTGAACCCTGTCCACCTCCTGGCTCAGCCCTTCCAGCGTCTTCACGCGCCGGCGAAGGTGCGCCTGATCGCGGAGGAACAGCTTGACGGCAGCCTGCTCGGTTGTTCGCGGTTCCTCTATCAGGCACGAGAGCAGTGCTGCAAGCTCCTCGGGTGAAAGCCCATCCAGAAGACCGGAGAAAGCGACCCGGGCCACCAATAGTTCGTTATCGTGGCGCAGTGATGCAATGAGGAGACCTTCCGCGCGCAACCGCCCATTCTCGATATAACTAAAGTGCTGTAGGATCGCCACAACCCGCAGGAACTGTTCCCAGTAGGAATCCTGGAGCTGCTGCTGCGTCTGGTGGTGACGCTCCAGCATCTGTCCCAATTGTCGCGACTGTTTGATCTGTCGCTCTCGGCGCCCCCGTTCAGGGCAGCGGTGACAGGGCATCTGGGAAAGGCCAAGAGCCATCGCGTCGAGTTTCGCCCTGCCCTCCTCAGCCGATTCTCCGGTGAAGAAACTGAGCGATGAGGGACCAGGTCGGGCACGACGACGACTACGACCACGACCCCCTGTACGGCCGGCTCGCGCGGTCGCCACCCGCAACGCCATGAGCCGTTCCCGCTCTTGCTCGAGCGCGGCGCGGCGCTCCCGATACTCGATCAGCGTACTGACCGAGCAACAGGGTGATGCTATGCCCTCGGCGTCGGCTAACCTGCGGATCACTCCCGCCTGTTCCGTCCTGATGGTCTCGATCTTCCGACGATTCTGGAACTGGCCAAAGCTTTTTTCGATGGTCTTTCGAATCGCCTCCGGCTCTCGGTGCAGTGCGATTAGCAGGGTAGCACTGCTGTAGCCGATCCGGAATCGGCTCTCGATCGGCTCCGGCTCGCCTCGTACCATGCGGACTGCGTCCTCGGCCGCCTCAGCAGAATCGAGCGCCAGGAGGCAGGTCCCTTCAGGATCGATCCCCCGTCGCCCGGCTCGCCCGGCCATCTGGGTCAGCTCCCCCACGGTGAGGCTCCGGAACCCGAGATCGCTCCGCTTACGAAGTCCTCCGATCACCACACTTTTGGCCGGCATATGAATCCCCAGGCTCATGGTTTCGGTCGCGAAGACGACCTTTACCAGTCCTCGCTCAAATAGGACCTCGGTGAGCCGCTTCAAAGCCGGCAGGACGCCGGCGTGGTGCAGCCCCACACCGCGACGGAGCCCACGCAGGATCAGCCTGTTCAGATCGGTCTCAGGGCTGATGCTCGGATAATCGAGGAGCGTCCGTTGGATCGCCTCCTCGACCTCCTCACCTCTGGCGGAATCTAAGAGCGGCTCGCCACGCTCCAGGAGGCGAGCGAGGGCTCGCTCGCATCCCGATCGACTGAAGATAAAGTAGATGACCGGTAGCCAGCGGTGTGCCCGCAATACGGAAATGGCAATGCTTTCGTCGAGCGCGCGACGGCGGAAGGTACGGTGCTGTCGTTCCCCGCGTCGCTCCCATCGGCCGATACCTCGACCCTCCGACATGCTTCGGCCTGAGAAGGAGGCTTGTAGAATCTGCCGAGCCGAAGCCGGCTCCGGCGGCCAGAGCTGCCCCCCCTTATCGCAGAGCAGGTACTGCAGCGGCACTGGTCGGACCGGGTGGTGGATGGGCCGGATCGGTCGGTGCGTCTGGCTAATCCACTCAGCGATCTCGCCGATGTTGCTGACGGTAGCCGAGAGGGCGACGAGTTGGACTTCAGGAGGGCAGTTGATGATAATCTCTTCCCAGACGGTCCCCCGCCCTACATTCCCCATGTAGTGGCATTCGTCCAGCACCACATAGTGAAACCCCTGGAACTCGCCCCCGTAGAACTTGTTTCGCAGGATCTCGGTGGTCATGATCACGAGTGGTGCGCGGGGATTCACCTTCACGTCGCCGGTGAGAATGCCAACCATCTCTTCACCCCACTGACGGGTGAAATCGGCATACTTCTGGTTGCTCAGAGCCTTTATAGGGGTCGTGTAGGCGATGCGCTGCTGATGAGCCATGGCCCGGTAGATCGCGAATTCAGCAATGAGGGTTTTACCCGCGCCGGTTGGCGCGGAGACGATCACGGAACTGCCCTCCGCGATCAGGCCGATGGCCTCTTCTTGGAATGAGTCAAAGGGGAACGGGTACCGGCCGCGGAACGAATCGACAAGAGCCCGCGCGTCTTGCGGCAGGGACGATGAACCGATCTCGATGCGCCTGTCTCCTTTTGCCATCTTTATGGCAACACCCCATGAGATACGGACCGCACCACCGTGCACGAAAACCCCCTCAATCCCCCTTTATGAAATGGGGAGGCAAGGAAGCGCATCAGTAGTCCCCCCCTTTTTTGAAAGGGGGGCCAGGGGGGTTTGTCCGAGGCTGACGACTGGGTGCTAATTGCTGAATACTCTTCGAAGGAAGAGTAGCAGATTGCGCCCGTCGCTTCAACCATCTCGACTCGTCTTAGGTGATCCCCTTGTTCCGGGAGGGTACGTCGTGTAAACTTGAGTTGATGGGCAGATGTAACTACTCAGGTGTTTAGGCTGTAGGCGGCCGCGGATTTCGAGGACCAATGTCAGGCGATCGTCCAAGTTCTCGGTCTCCTGGATGAGCTGAAAAGCCAGAAAGACCTTTCAACATGATAGAAGAACAATCACAGGCAGAAGAGGTGATTCGGGCGCAAATACAGGCTGCGGTGAAGGCGATCGACGGGGCACTGCAAGGGATTGTGAGCTTCCTCACCCCGCTTAGACCGACCATGCGGAATGAACTGATCCAACTCTTGGGCACCCATGTGGAACAGGCGAGACGCGCCAAGGAGTCTCTCGAAAAGATCCTTCTGGAGTTGCAGCAGCAAGGAAAAGAATAGCGCTCAGCAGTCAGCTCAGGGCAAACCCCCTTCGATCCCCCTTTCCGAAAGGGGGAGACATCTACCCCCACTTTTTTTGATAAAGGAGGGTTGGGGGGATTATTTATAGTGGCTGAGCAAGTTTAGAGCTCTGCCTATCCCCCGAAGATTCGACTATCCGGACATAGCCCAGGGTCCGTAGAAATCTCTCCCCCTCAGTCGATTTGAGGAAACTCAGAAGATAGTCGCTGAAGCTTTTCGCCATGTCCGATGAGAGGTACGCCGGATGACCGGTGGCGCACCAGATCGTGATCTTATGATAAAGGCTCTGAACATCTCCTGTCATAGCGACTCCTTCTCTACCGAACCTTCGACTTGGGAGGGCCAAGCTCCGACTTCTCCTCACCCTCGACTTTGGCCTGCATCTTCTTTACCAGTTCCTGATAGCCGGCGGAGGGAGTGGGAGATTTGCGAATGATGTTGCTGAACTGAGTGCGATAGTTATTCACCAGGCTTACGCCCTCGACAATAATGTCGTAGACCTCCCAACTGGAGTCGGCCTTCTGCAGACGGTAGAAGATTGGAATTTCCTGGTTCCGCTTGGTCATGATCTTCGTCCGTACCTCGGAATAGTTTCCATCTACCGTCTCCTCCAGGTACAAGATCTGCTCGCCCGTGTACCCATCGACTCGGTCGATATAGGCCCGCTCCAATAAGTCGGTGAAGAGGCGAACAAAATCCTTGCGCTCCTCGGGAGTACGCTCGCTCCAGTTCCGGCCCATGGAGCGCTTTGACATCTCAGAGAAATCAAATCGCTCCAACACGGTCTTGCGGAGCTGAGCTCGACGCTCCTTAGTCTTCTGCTCACCTTTGAGAGTCGGATCGGTCAAGATCTTTAACACCTGGTCAACGGTTCCCTTGACCTGATCTGTCGCCGGACCGGCAAGGCCAAGTCCGGGCGTCCACAAGACCGCCATGGCTGCCCCGGCAAGCACCAGCGCCTTCCATCTGCACCTGGTATCGGAATACTTCGCGGTCACTTTGCCTCCTCCTTCACGGCTCGACCTGTGGCATGCTCGATATTCGCAAGCGCAAGGTTGTAATTGTACATGGCTTTGAAGTTATCTGCCCGCAGTCTGGCGTATGTCTCCGCAGCCTGGCCCAGATCTCTGGACTCCCCAATCCCGAGGTCGTAGTTCGCTTTGGCCGCCACCAGCCATTTCTTCGCGTTCCGCCACCCGTCCTCCGTGGCCTTGAGCGTCTCCTGTGCCTCAGCGAGCTCTCGATGGGCCTTACGCACCTGTAACGGGATCCCCTGCTCTGCAAACTGCTTCGTCTCACCGACTTTAAGATGCTCCGCCTGAGCCGCCCGGATCTTACCTCGGGTGATCCCGAAGTCAAGGTCATACTTGAAGCCAAGAACAATCACGGCATAGCGATCGTTCAGTGGATCGTAAGCAAAGGGGTTCTGCTGCCGGGTTCGATTGCCCGCCTGGGCGTACACGCTGTTTACTGCGGCGAAGAACTGGGGATACAGGTTACTCTCCTCTGCCTTGACCAGCGCTTCCGTAGCCTTGAGCCCTGCCCGCACCTGAGCCATCTCCGGGCGTAACTCCAGCGACATGCCCATCCCCCGATCTACCGACTCCACCTCCTTAGGGATGGCCTCCAACCCTATCGCATCCAGCTCAAACGGTTGTGTGCGATCAAGACCTGCGTAGAACATCAGGGCGCCCGTGGCCAGATCGAACCCTTTCTGGGCCTCCTCCCGGTTCTTCAACACCTCGCCTCGGAACGCCTTCAGCTTGTACAGATCTACCTCGTCAGCGCCCGGTACTTCAGCCTTAAGTTGTCGTCCCGTCTTCTCGATCGCCTTGTCGAGGTCCTTGGTGATATCATCAATCAACCCGAGCATATCGCTCGCCATCAGGCGGCTATAGTACAGCTCCTTGACCCGTAAGATCAGGTCGGCAGCCTTCTCTTCCACCCTTGCCTTCTCGACCTTCACCCCCTCTTCTGCAGCGTTACGAAAGCCCGTAAGCTTTCCGAAGGTATAGAGGGGTTGGACCAGCCTCATCTCGACTCGCTCGAACACATTGTTGACAGTGGGGTCGTCCTTTCTGTCAGGAGACCCCCCATCAACGGTACCGCGGGCACGAGACGACGGCCCCACTATCGCAGTCACCTCGATCTGCGGGAACCGGCCGGCATCGGCCTGATCTTTCTTCGCCATCGCCACCTCGGCACCTCTCTGCATCTGACGGATCTCAGGGCTCGTGGCCAGGGTACGCCCGATCAGATCTTTCAGGGTGTAGGCGGCCTTCGGTGCCGGCGGTTGCGCCGACGTCGGCCGTGCGGCAGCCACCGTTGCAATGAGCGCCAGGGGCAGCACGATCCAATGTGCTTGTTTCGCTCGGCCTGCATTCATCATGGGCGACTCCTTCGAGAGCGACAGTTCAACGTAAGCATACGGTTGCCTCTTCTGCCTAGAGCTTGCCAAAGATATAATTCGAGATGAGGTGCTCTATGTCTATGGGGTCTTCGGTGTCCCGGAGCTTACCGCCCGGCTGGACCAGTTTTTCAGAGCCCCCGGGCGTGATCCTCACATACTTCTCACCGATTAACCCCTTTGTCCGGATCGAGACGATCGCATCGTCCTGAAGCGCGACGCCAGGGTCGATCCTCATAGCGACGACGGCTCGATAGTTCTCCAACCCGATCGCTTTCACTCGACCTACCTCGACCCCGGCGATCTCGACCACCGCCCCATGCTTCAGGCCTGCGACCGAGTCGAACGCGGCCAGGACAGTATATCCTCGATCGCTGACCACCTCAAGCTTGCCAAGCTTGATCGAGAGGTAGCCCAGGCTTACGATTCCCACCACCACGAATAACCCTACCAGCGTTTCCATGGTCAGTCGCTTCATTGATCTCGCTCTCCGTCTTGATTTCCGAAAAATCCAGTCGGTATCGCCAGAACCTACACGGCAGATCGGTTTGCCTGCTTTGGACCAGTCTGACCATTGCTGGCCCCGGTGATGAACTGCCGGATAACAGGATTGGCGGAGGCCATGATGGCCTCCGGACTGTTGTGCTCCACGATGATCCCATTGTCGAGCATCGCCACCGTCTGGGCAATGTCGAAAATCTCCGGAATCTCGTGGCTGACCACTACGGCGGTGAATCCGAAGCGCTTGTGGGCGTCCAGAATCAAACGGTGGATGGAGTTCAGCAGGATCGGATCGAGACCCGTCGTCGGCTCGTCAAAAAGGATGATCTCTGGATCATGGACCAGGGCTCGGGCCAGAGCTGCCCGCTTCCTCATCCCCCCGCTGAGTTCTGCGGGATATTTATGCGCCATATCAGCAAGCCCCACGGCCTCCAGCCGCTGCATCGAGCGTTGAGTAATCTCGCCTTCTGACAGCCGAGTTTTTTCTCGCAGCGGGAAGGCAACATTGTCGAACACTGTCATCGAGTCAAACAATGCGCCCCCTTGAAACAAGACGCCGAACTTTTCGCGCACCTGATCCAGGGCTTTACCGCGGAGCCGGCCCAGGTCGATCCCATCGACCAGTACCTGACCGCTGTCCGGTCGCATGAGGCCGATAAGGTGCTTGAGCAGCACGCTTTTACCGCCTCCACTCCGCCCAATAATGGCCGTAACCTGCCCCCGTGGAATGGTCAGATTCACCCCATTGAGTACCTGTTGCTGCTCAAAGCTTTTGTAAAGATCAATGATTTGAATCATTCATTTTAAAACAGGACGGCGGTCATAAAGTAGTTCCAGACCAGAACCAGGACCGACGAAAGAACTACGGCCTCCGTTGTCGCCTTTCCCACACCCTCGGCCCCATATCCGGCATAAAACCCCTTGTACGTACACACCCAGGTGATAATGAGGCCGAAGCTCAGCGACTTCAGGAAACCGCCCCGTATGTCACTCATCTCCACCATGTTCCGCATCTCGGAAAAATAGGTGCCAGAGCTGACGCCGAGCAGTTCCACCCCAACGAGATAGCCACCATAGATTCCAACTACGTCGAAGATACCGGTCAGGAGCGGGACTGCAATCAGTCCTGCGATCACCTTGGGAACCACCAGGTATTTCATGGGATTGACGGCCATCGCCTCCAATGCATCGATCTGCTCGGTGATCCGCATGATGCCGATTTCCGCGGCAGAGGCCGATCCGGCCCGCGCCGTCACCATCAGGGCTGCCATCACCGGCCCCAGTTCCTTAATCAGGCTCAGGCCAACGGCCGGACCGAGAAGAGCCTCGGATCCGAACTTCCGAAGCGTGTAGTACCCCTGAAGCCCTAGGACCATTCCGCTGAAGGCCGCGGTGAGAAGAATAATAGAGCTTGACTGCACCCCGATAAAATAGACCTGACTGACAATACGCCTGAACTTCAGCGGTGGCAGGACCGCCCAGAAACCGGTGGAACCCAAGAAGATAGCCATGCGTCCCATGGCTTGAACTTGCTTGAGAGCCGTGCATCCAACGGCCTCCAACGGGTTAAACATTCTCTACTCCAAGGGAGATTCTCAGTACGCTGG
>JANGEZ010000020.1:0-3394 GCA_031838355.1 Candidatus Methylomirabilis sp. bin48
CACCCATTAGTGCCTGATCGGCGTCTTATCCTGGGTGGGGTGGAGATCCCATTCGAGAAAGGCCTTGAAGGCCACTCGGATGCGGACGCCCTGGCCCATGCGGTGATCGACGCCATACTTGGTGCGGCGTGCGCCGGTGATATCGGCTCCTGCTTTGGGACTGACGATCCTCAATATAAGGACGTGTCGAGTCTCCTGCTCCTCAGGGAGGCTTTCAGGCGAGTGCGGGCCCTTGGCTACACGGTGGGGAACATCGACGCAACGATTATTGCGGAAGCTCCACGGCTTGCGCCGTACATTGCGCAGATGCGGGCCAACCTTGCAGAAAGCATCGGAACCCCGGTCGAGGGAGTGAGCGTCAAGGCGGCTACGGCGAATCGGGTAGGCGCGCTTGGGGCAGGTGACGGCATTGCCTGTCTCGCCATTGCCTCCCTCCAGCGCCATCAGATGGCGCCGTAGCATGACGGGGATAGTCATATGGCGCTAGCCATCTACAATACCCTGAGTCAGAAAAAAGAGGTGTTTGAACCGTTCGTACCCGGCGAGGTCCGGATGTACGCCTGCGGACCGACCGTGTACGATTATGCCCACATCGGTCACGCGCGCGCCGCTCTGACCTTCGATGTGATCTGGCGCTACCTGGAGTTCCGAGGGTACAAGGTCCTCTACGTGCGTAATTATACGGATGTGGATGATAAGATTATCCAACGGGCCGCAGAGCGGGGGCAGTCGTTTGAGGTGCTGGCCGAGGAGCAGATCGAGGCCTATCGCCAGGATATGCGAGCTCTGGGTCTCAGGACGCCGACGGAGGAGCCTCGGGCTACGCAGCATATCCGGGAGATGATCGAGATCATCCATGCCTTGATGGTGAGGGGGGTCGCATATTCCGTAGATGGCAATGTCTATTTCGAGGTCAGGCGAGCGCCTGACTATGGGAAACTCTCCCATCGAGGTCTCGACGAGCTGCGAGCAGGGGCAAGGGTGGAGGTGGATCCGCGAAAGCGTGATCCTCTCGATTTTGCCTTGTGGAAGGCATCGCGGCCAGGAGAGCCTGCATGGAAGAGCCCGTGGGGCCCAGGTAGGCCAGGCTGGCATATCGAGTGCTCAGCCATGTCGATGAAATACCTCGGTGAGACCTTCGACATCCACGGTGGGGGGGCTGATCTGATCTTTCCTCATCACGAGAACGAGATCGCGCAGTCGGAATACGCCACCGGTAAGTTGTTTGCCCGCTACTGGGTTCATAACGGATTTGTTAACATCCGCGCCGAAAAGATGTCAAAGTCGCTGGGCAATGTCCTGACGGTCCGAGAGCTCCTCAGGCGTATGAGCCCCTGTGCGCTCAAACTATTTTTGATAGGCACCCACCACCGGGCACCTTTAGATTTTTCGGAGGATGCGCTGATCAGCGCTATGGCTGCAGAGGATCGATTTCGTAATGTACTGGATGAAGTGCAGCGTTTCCGGGATATCTCGAGTCCAACGGCTGACCTTTCACGCATGGATCCCCTACCTCTTTTTGACCAGATTAGCGAGGCGGAGAAAGAGTTTACGGATGCGATGGATGATGATTTTAATACACCGCGCGCACTGGCCGCATTGTTTAACCTGACCAGAGGGATGAACGTTGCTCTAAGAGGTGCCGATGGTGTGCCGGAGCAATCTCTCGTGCATGCCCTGGGAGAGGCGGGAGATGCTTTATGGAAACTAGGATCGGTGTTAGGCGGCTTGTTTGAGGGCCCCCGGGAAATAGTAGAGCGGATCACTATTACTCCATCTGCTGCTACGTTGACTATTGGATCGTCAGCCCCAGTTCTAAGGGTGTCGGACGACGATTATTGTAAAGCTCGAGAGGCTGTCGAGTTGGCCATTGCGTCAGAACAATCCCCACCGAAGAAGCAGATGAAGACTATCCTAACATACCGGGCTCTATGTCGTGACAAGAAGGATTGGGCGACCGCCGACGCCATTCGTGCATGGTTAACCAATCTGGGGGTGGTCGTGGACGATACCGGCAATGAGGTCCGCTGGCACATGAAGATCACACACGTGAAGACACAGCGGCCATGACGGAGCACATACTCGTTGGTCCTCATGCTGTGCTAGAGGCGCTTCGGGCGAGGCGACGTCACATCGATCGGATTTATCTGGCGAGGGAACGGTATGATCCCAGGATCGTCGAGATTGTGAAGCGCGCCCGCGACTTGGGCGTACCCTCTACACAGGAGAAACGGGAACGGCTTGACGAATTAGCCAAGGGAGTTGTACACCAAGGAGTCCTGGCCGTTGTCAGTGAGGTGGACTATGACGACCCTTTCGCACTGGTTACTCGAATCAGGGCTGCCACCCCGCTGCCCTTATTGCTGTTGCTTGATGGAGTTCAGGACCCTCAGAACCTCGGAGCGATCATTCGCACTGCGGAGGCTGCAGGAGCAGACGGGCTCTTTATCTCGAAACATCGTGCTGTAGGGATCACTCCGGCGGTCGCAAAGGCCTCTGCCGGGGCTGTAGAGCATCTACCTGTGGCGAGAGTCGCGGGCCTGCCGGCGTTTCTCACGTGGCTGAAAGATCAGGGTGTCTGGATTCTTGGGGCCGATCCAAGCGCTGTACGGTCCATTCACGAGATTGATTTTAGCACTTCAATGGGCGTGGTCATCGGCGGAGAACACCGGGGACTGACAGTGTTAGTGCGACAGCGGTGCGATCTACTCGCGCGAATCCCCACATATGGTCGCGTCGGCTCTCTCAATGCTGCTGCTGCTGCTGCTGTCTTCCTGTTTGAGATCCGTCGGCAACATGGTATCGTAAATCAGGCTTCAGCGAATGGACGAGAATCTGCGATTGTTTCTCAAAAATCCTCTCAATAGAAATTATTGCTTGCTTTTTGCCTACAGTATCTTTATATTTGCCTTGCGCGTTTCTCAAATTAGGCATAGTCTAAGAGCTTGTGTGCTGGCGTAGCTCAGCTGGCAGAGCAGCTGATTTGTAATCAGCCGGTCAGGGGTTCAAATCCCTTCGCCAGCTCCACGGGGAGCTAGCATCTGGGGAGATACCCAAGCGGCCAAAGGGGGCAGACTGTAAATCTGCTGGCGTTGCCTTCGGAGGTTCGAACCCTCCTCTCCCCACCATCGGAATGAGCTCGTGCAGGGAGTGCCGGACCAGAGACGAGGTGCTCCCTCTACAAGATTCTCGAACGTCTGGGGCAACTGCTACAAGCGTGGGCGGGAATAGCTCAGTTGGCTAGAGCGTCAGCCTTCCAAGCTGAGGGTCGCGGGTTCGAATCCCGTTTCCCGCTCCAGAGAGCGTATTAATTTGCTAATCGCGCCGGCTTACTTCTCGACCGTTCTTTCTTAGTGCTCACTCGCGAGTGGAAGAGAAAGCAGAAGACGAAGCA
>JANGEZ010000021.1:0-8121 GCA_031838355.1 Candidatus Methylomirabilis sp. bin48
ATCTAGAGCGGCTCACGTCAGATGAATCAGATCGATCAGCACACCCTCGATGTCCTGGAGTGGCCTGCCATCCAGGCGAGATTGGCCGCCTTGGCCGGATCGTCTGTGGGAAGGGAGTTGGCACAGGCTACCCGCCCACTCCCCACGGTGGAGGAAGCGAAGAAAATCCGGAACGAGGTTGAAGAGTTCCGGGCGCTGCTGTCCAGGGAAACTGCACTTCCATTTGACCAACTGTTTGACACCAGGGAGTCGGTTCGGCGGTCTCGACCGGAAGGAGCCGTCCTGGCGGCAATGGATTTCGTCAGGCTCGCCACATCGCTGGAAGCGGCGGAGGCGATCCGTCACGCGATCGCCCGCTCCAGGAACCTGTGCCCGCAGCTTCATGCTCTCGCCTCCAGACTCGATGATCATGCTGGCTTGGTACTGGAGATTCACGCGGCCATCGATGCAGCCGGAGAGGTCAAGGACACCGCCAGCCGGAAGCTCAACCAACTTCGACTTCGACTCCACGAGCTCCGCAACCTGATCTATTCTCGTCTACAGTCCCTACTGACGGATCCTCATCTTCAGCCCTCTATCGCCGAACCGCTCGTGACGCTCCGAAACGAGCGGTTCGTGATCCCTGTCAAGCCCAACTACCGGACCGTCCTGAAGGGTGTCGTCCAAGATCGGTCCGTCAGCGGCGCCACCATCTTCCTGGAACCCCAGGAGATTGTGGAACTCAATAACCAGCTACGGTTGTTGCAGCAATCCGAAGAGGAGGAGATCCGAAGGGTGCTGGCCGCGCTCACCACTTCTCTCCGGTCTAAGGCGGAGGCGGTTCTCTCGACGATGCTTCTCACGGCTGAGCTGGACAGCCGATGTGCCGCGGCGCGATTTGCTGACAGGCTGCACTGTGCCCCTGTCTCCCTGAAGGACGCGGGTCCCCTGGTGCTGCGGGAGGCCCGGCACCCACTCTTACTGGAACAGACAGAAGCGGCTGGGACGATCCAGACCATCCCGATCGACCTGCGTCTGGGCGATAGCTTTGACGCGCTACTCATCACCGGACCGAATACCGGCGGCAAAACGGTCGCGTTGAAGACCGCGGGCCTGCTCTCGCTGATGGCGCAGGCCGGCTTGCATCTGCCGGTCTCGCCGGACTCCGAGGTCCCTTTTTTCAGCGGAGTTCTGGCGGACATTGGAGATGAGCAGAGCATCGAGCAAAGCCTGAGCACCTTCTCCTCCCACATCGGTCAGATTCGGCGAATCCTGGAAGCGGTACGCCCCGGGACGCTGGTGTTGTTAGACGAGCTGGGCGCCGGCACTGACCCAGTCGAGGGGGCATGTCTGGGGATCGCCATCCTCGAGGCGCTTCTCGATCGAGGCGCGCTGGTCGTGGCAACCACGCACCTGGACGCCATTAAGGCCTATGCCTATTCGCATCCTCGAATCGAAAATGGCTGCGTTGAGTTCGACCTTGACACCCTGCGACCGCTGTATAGATTATTAATTGGACTTTCTGGTCGTAGCCATGGACTGGCAATTGCTTCGCGAGTCGGGTTGCCTTCGAGTGTAATTCAGCGGGCCGAGGGGTTGCTTGGCGAAGGACGAGATCCTTTACGGTTGCTGCTGGATCGTCTGGAGGGCGAGCAGCAGCGCCTCGCTATAGAGCGCGAGGTTCTTGCCCGCGAGGCTGCTGAGACCGCCAAGGCGCGCGGCGAGGCCGAGGCGCGCCGCACTGCGGCGAGGGCCGAGGCTGAGCACATTTACCGTCAGGCTTTCCAACAGGCCGAGGGGGCTGTCGCCGACGCCCGGGCTGAGATTGATCGCCTTCTCCTGGAGTTTCGGTCGGCGCAGTCGCGCGAGCAGTCGGCGCAGGCGGTTCGCCGGCGGCTCAGCGACCTGGAGCGGCAGACTAAGACCGAGCTGAGCGACGTCATCGATTCGGATCCCGTGGCAAGCCACGTTGGCGCCGCTTCGATTTGCGATGGGCAGGAGGTGCTGATTAAGGGGCTTGGGCAGCGCGGGATCGTGAAAGGTACGCCAAGCCCTACCGGTATGGTGGAGATCCAGCTTTCCCTAGGAAGGGTGAAAGTGTCCGTCGACGAGGTCGTGTCTCAGGGAGTATCGGGTCCAGGCGAGACGAGCGGGTCGGTCCGGCTGTTCAGGGTAACGGATGACGTAAAGGCCGAGTTGAATCTGATCGGGTGCGATGCGACTGAAGCGGCTCGGCGCCTCGACCAGTATATAGGGGATGCCTATTTGGCCGGAGTTTCCATCGTTCGGATTATCCACGGAAAGGGCTCCGGCATCCTCAGAAAGACAGTTGCAGAGCTTCTTCAGGATCACCCCCTGGTCGAAAACTTTCGAGTGGCTGACTATCAGGAGGGGGGGATCGGCGTTACTATCGTGGAGCTGTGCTCCAGTATGTTATCCATGTGCATTGGCGGAGCGGCATGAAGAGGATGAGCGGACAGTGATCCCGGAGGAGGCGGTCTCCAAGGTGCTGGCCGGCACCGATATTGTGCAGCTCATTGGGCGATACGTCCCACTGAAGCCTGCCGGGCGTTACTATAAGGCCCTGTGCCCCTTCCATAGCGAGAAGACCCCTTCCTTCACGGTCAACCCGGAGCGTCAGATCTTTCACTGCTTTGGCTGTGGGGAGGGCGGGGACGCAGCCGGCTTCCTGATGAGGCAGGAACACCTCAACTTCCCTGAGGCGATCCGGTCGCTGGCCGACCGAGCGGGAATCAGTCTCCCGGCGCACTCTCGCGCACATGCCGGGAGCGGGACAGGGCAGGACGAGCGCGCACGCCTGGGGCTGTTGGAAATTCACAAGGTGGCAGCGGAATTCTTTCGCCACCAACTTCAACATCAGACGGTCGGGGCAACCGCCCGTCAGTACCTGAGTAGCCGAGGCATCCCGGATGCGGTCGTTGATGAGTTCGGACTCGGGTACGCAGCGGCCTCCTGGGAGGAACTCCTTCGCCATCTGCTGCGCAGGGGATTCTCCAAGAAACAGGTGGAGGAGGCGGGGCTGGCGCTGCCGCGAAAAGATGGGAGCGGGGCGTACGATCGATTCCGAAACCGACTGATGATCCCGATCTGCGATTCGGTGGGTCAGGTAATTGCCTTTGGTGGTCGCGTCCTTGACGATTCCCTACCGAAATACCTGAACTCTCCAGAAACGCCTATCTACAAGAAGGGGGCGCACCTTTTTGGCCTGCACCTGGCGGCTTCCGCCATTCGCGATCGTGGGTCGGCGCTTGTCGTGGAAGGGTATTTCGACCTGATCGCGCTGCACGCTCATGGTGTGCAGCATACCGTGGCGGTTCTGGGCACTGCGCTGACAGCCCAACAGATTGCTCTGCTCCGCCGATATACGACGCGGGCGTTGCTGGTGTTCGATCCGGACGCGGCCGGGATCGCCGCGGCGAGGCGTTGCGTCGAGAGTTTGCTGAACAGCGGGCTCGACTGGCGGGTAATTCTGCTCCCGGATGGAGAAGATCCTGATCGTTTTCTGCGTGAGCGTGGCCCCTTGGCCTTCGCCGATGCGCTCACACAATCGAAAGACCTGATGGAGTTCCTGCTCGATCGGAAGGTCTCGGGGTTCGATCTGACCAGTCCCGAAGGCCAGGCCGAAGCGGTGAATGCCGTCCTGCCCCTCTTGAGTACCGTCGGTAATGAGATCACGCGGCAGCGTTACACGGAAAAGCTCGCACGCCGTGTGTCACTCTCCAATGATGCCATTATCCGCGAACTCAATCTCCAGGTGAGAGGCCGTAAGCGGGAAACCATGCCGCCAACGCTGCAACCTAGAGGCTTGCCGTCCATAGAGTGGAAACTCATTCACCTGGCCCTCCACCATCCCGGCACAGCCCATCGTGTGCGGGAGAGCGTGCGGCCGGAGGAGCTGGAGGATCAGACCCTTCGCAGGATCTTTCAGTCTGCGGTGATGGGGCCCGTGGGGGGGCAGGGTGCGATATCCCTCGCCACGGTAGAACCGGAGGTACAGCGGGTACTCACGCAGTTATTGGCGACAGATCTCGAGGAGTACGACGGGGAGGAGGCGATCGAGCGGGCCCTCTCCGATTATCTTGCGCGCATCAAAGTCAGGCGTGAACGCCGGACAGGTGAGGAGCTCCGGAGACAGATGGATACGGCCGAACGAGCGGGCGATCATGCGACGGTTGCGAGCCTGCAGGCCCAGTTTCTTGCGCTCAGCCGCAACCAGCCCCCTCTTGCGCCGAGACAGTATCGTGGAGCCTAGAGAAGCTCACAGCTCATAGTTCCATGGCTGATAGCTAAAGATAAAAGGGAGACAGTATGGCAAACACGCACAAGACAGGACGACCATCGAAGGCCGCGCGTCCCCTTCATGCGGTCCGCAAGCCGGTTGTCTTGCGCAAACAGGATAAGACGGGGGCGGTCCCAGTTGCCTCTCCGGCAAAGGGCTCTCGTAGGAGCGCCGATTCTAAAAACGCGAAGCAGCCGATGACGATAGTGCCGGCAACTCTCAAAGAGGGGATCAGACCGCTGGTGTCGCTTGGTCGGAAAAAGGGTTACCTGACCTACGACGAGGTGAATAACCTTCTGCCGGAAGAGGTCACCTCTGGCGACCAGATCGACAAGATCCTCAATCTCTTTGATGACATGGATATCGAGGTGGTGGATGAGGCAGAGCGACCTAAAGCGGTGGGATCGCCCGCGCCCCATCAGGAAGAAGAGAGCGCGGAGGCGGGACCCGAGTTTGTTCCGTCGGCCATCGGCAGGACCGATGATCCGGTTCGGATGTATCTGCGGGAAATGGGGAAAACCCCTCTGCTGACCCGAGAGGGAGAGATTCAGATTGCGAAACGGATCGAAGCGGGTCACAAAGAGATAGCCGAGGCTGTCTGCCGGGCGGGGGTCGCCGTTCGGGAGATTACGGAAATCGGAGAGCGGCTTTTGCATGGTAGAGCCCGTGTTTATGAGCTGTTCCTGCTCAATGAGTTTGACGAGATCTCCGAGCAGAAGGAGCGAGAGGTGCTGGCCGAAAACACCCCGTCCCTGGAAGCTCTCCGAGAGGAGCAGGTCAAGATCGATGGCCTTCGGCGCCGTTACCAGCGCGGCGCTGATCGTCTCAGCGAGCGGTGGCAGCAGAAGATCCTGGATGAAATAGCACATCGCAAGGCGGCGCAGGCCACGCTGATTCGAGGTCTGCACGTGAACCAGCGGGTGATCGAGCGGGTAGTGGCCAGGACCCGCAATCTCCTGGAACGTATCGAACAGGGCGAGCAGGAGCTTCGCGATGTGGGCCGAACCCACCACTTGTCCATGGAGGAGATCAGGATCATCTCCAGCAACGATCGTGGCAAGACGTCTGCTATGCGAGGGATTCTACGTCGGACGGGACTCGCCCGGAAGGAGCTGGATGAATGTGAACGCACCGTCGCGGCTATCCAGCTCAAGATCCGGAAGGTCGAGGAGGAGGCCGATGCCTCCGCCAAGGAGTTGCGGTCCTTACTTCATACCATCACGAACGGCGAGAGAAAAGCGCACCTGGCGAAGAAGGAGATGGTAGAGGCCAACCTCCGTCTGGTGATCAGCATCGCGAAGAAATACACCAATCGGGGCCTCCAGTTCCTTGACCTGATCCAGGAGGGGAACATCGGCCTGATGCGGGCGGTGGATAAGTTTGAATACCAGCGAGGATATAAGTTCAGCACCTACGCCACATGGTGGGTCCGCCAGGCCATCACGCGGGCCATTGCCGATCAGGCCCGCACCATCCGGATCCCCGTTCATATGATCGAAACCATCAACAAGTTGACCCGCGCCTCCCGGTACCTGGTTCAGGAATATGGCAGAGAGCCAACCCCGGAGGAGATTGCCCAGAAGATCGATCTGCCGGTTGATAAGGTCAGGAAAGTCCTGAAGATCGCTCAGGAACCGATCTCTCTGGAGACGCCCATCGGAGAGGAGGAAGGATCTCATCTCGGTGACTTCATCGAAGACAAAGGCGTGATCTCCCCGATCGAGGCCGTCATCGGCATGAACTTGAGCGGTCAGACCGAGCAGGTGCTCGAGACACTGACGGAACGGGAGCAAAAGATCTTAAAGCTCCGTTTCGGACTCGGGGATGGGCGCGATCATACCTTAGAGGAAGTAGGCCAGCAATTCGCTGTCACCCGCGAGCGGATCAGACAGATTGAGGCCAAGGCGCTACGGAAACTCCGACATCCTACTCGGAGCAGGAAGCTCAGGAGCTTTGTGGAAAGCTAGACCTGAATGAGTTCAACGTTCACGGTTCATAGTTCAGAGTGTTCAGGAAGGGTCCCCTGCGAGGGCTATCTATGAACCATGAACTGTGAACGAGTTCGCCTGCGGGCCCATAGCTCAGTTGGTTAGAGCCCCCGGCTCATAACCGGGTCGTCCCTGGTTCGAGTCCAGGTGGGCCCACCATGGTTCTTAACCGCAAGTTCATGGTTCATAGTTCGTAGTTCAGAGAGACGACAAAGGCTATTGCCCTTCAGTGTCGGTCTACGAACTATGAACTCTGAACTGTGAACAGGATTCTGTCAGATATTGGAGGAAAGCGTGCTTCAGGACTTGGAGGGGCTTGTCGAATTGCAGGGGCTTGACGCTGAAATCGCCGAGTTCGATGCGGCGGCGGCGGCCATCCCCATCCAGATCCGGAGGATGGAGCAGCAGTTGGCTCAAGCCAAGGCGGCTCTCGATGCGGCCACCGTAGAGGTAGAGAGGCTCCAAAAACTTCGCCGCCAGAAAGAGCGCGATTTAGATGAGGCCGGCGGAGAGCTCAAAAAACGACAAGGCCGTCTCTATGAGGTCAAGACCAACCAGGAATACACTGCAACCCTGAAGGAGGTCGAGGGGCTGAAACAAAAGATTTCAGCGCTGGAGGAAGAGGTCCTCATACGCCTCGACGATATCGACAGCGCCGAGAAGACTCGAGATCATGAGGAGGCGAAGGTCCGGGTGACACAGGAGGAGTTTCTGAAGAACAAACAGCAGCGGGAAGACGAGCTGCTCAAGCTACGGAGCCACCTATCGACATTACGAAAAGCCAGGGAACGCCGGTCGGGGAGCGTGGAGACATCCTTATTACAGTTGTACCTTCGCCTTCTCAAGAGTCGGGATGGCCTGGCGGTGGCTCAAGCAACGGGTCGTTCCTGCGAAGGTTGCCATGTGACCCTCACGCATCAGCTATATAATGAGGTTCGCCGAAGCGAGGAGATTCGCACCTGCGAAGGATGTGGCCGGATCCTCTATTGGAAGGGATGAAGTGGAAGAGGGGCTGCAACTGATGATTCACATCGATGGGGCAGCTCGCGGAAATCCGGGCCCAGCCGGAATCGGCGTCCTGCTGGAGGCAGGAAACGGGCCGTTGCACCAGGGCTTTTGCCGATACATCGGCGAGGCGACCAACAACGTGGCTGAATATGAAGCGCTCCTTCTTGCTCTGCGGGAAGCCAGGAAGCTTCAGCCCGCCGTTGTCAAGATTCGATCCGACTCCCAGTTATTAGTCAGACAAATTCAGGGCAGATATCGAGTCAAGAACGTACGCCTCATTGCGTTGCACGCGCAGGCGCGCGGCCTCATCAATCAGTTGTCGGCTATCAGTTGTCGGTTATCAATTGAGCATATCGGTCGCGAGCTGAACCGTCAGGCGGACGCGCTCGCCAACCGTGCCATCGATGAGGCCTTGTCAGGGGTCCCACGCGAGGAGGAACGATCGTGAACGGACAGCAGCGGGCTTTCTCGCCCCTGCTTGGGCTGTCGGCCCTCCTGGTTGTTGTCCTCCTCGCCGGTAGCGTGTACCTCCGGAACGTCTACAATCAACTGGTCTCGATGGACGAGGGGATCAAATCGGCCTGGGCCCAGGTTGAGAATCAGTTCCAGCGCCGGGCAGACCTCATTCCAAATCTGGTTGCGACAGTGAAAGGGTATGCCGCCCACGAGCGAGAGGTGCTGGAGGGGATCAGCGATGCCAGGGCGAGGATGGCGGGGGCCAAGAGCCTCGAGGAAAAGATGAACAGCAGCAACGCCTTGGACGTGGCGCTCGGACGCCTGCTGGTGGTCGTGGAACGGTACCCGAACCTCAAAGCGGACGGGAGCTTTATCCGCCTGATGGATGAG
>JANGEZ010000022.1:0-7731 GCA_031838355.1 Candidatus Methylomirabilis sp. bin48
AAGCGATCGGAGCTCGCCCTGCGAAAGACTCACGACCTTCTCATGGCGGTAGTTGAGGCCTCGCCAATGGGCATCGCCATCCTGAATCGTGAGGGGAACGTCATGGTGTGGAGCTCAGCAGCGGAACGAATCTTCGGCTGGCAGAAAGCGGAAGTCCTTGATGGCCCGCTTCCCACCGTTCCCTCAGACAAACGCGCGGAGCACCAAGCCCTTTTCGATCGGGCGCTGGCAGGGGAAACGTTCTCCGGCATCGAGGTTATTCGCCAAAAGAAGGACGGCTCTCCGATCGATATCAGCCTGTGGTCGGCGCCGCTGCGTGACGAGAGAGGTGGCGTTTGCAGCACCGTCGGTATCATGGTGGATATCACGGGGCGCAAGCAGGCCGAGGGACGAATCCGCCTTCAGGCGGCGGCGCTGGAAGCGGCTGCGAACGGCATCGTCATTACTGATCGCAACGGTACGATCATGTGGGTCAACCCGGCCTTTACGCGGCTGACCGGCTATACCGCCAAGGAGGCCGTCGGCCGGAACCCGCGCATCCTCAGGTCGGGCCAACATGATCAGGCGTTCTACCACAACCTGTGGGAGACCGTTCTTTCCGGGAGAGTATGGCAAGGCGAGATAGTCAATCGCCACAAGGATGGCGGCCTCTACACCGAGGAGCAAACCATTACGCCCGTTAGGGACGAACGCGGGGATATTACCTATTTCATCGCCATCAAACAGGATATCGCCGAGCGCAGACGCCTCGAAGACCGGCTTCGTCAGGCTCAGAAGCTGGAGGCCATCGGCCTCCTGGCCGGGGGGATAGCGCACGACTTCAATAATCACCTGAATGGGATCATCGGTTTCGCAGAGCTCGCCCTGGAGCAGATGCCCGCGGACGGCAAAGGACACCATTATTTGAGCAAGGTGCCGGAAATTGGCCGCCGGGCTGCGGATCTTGTGGCCCAGGTATTGAGCTTTGCGCGGAAGGCCCCGCTGCAACGGAAGCCGCTGGACCTGGACCCGCTGCTCCAAGAGACGGTGAGCATCTTGCGGCGAACGCTTCCCGAGACGATCACGATAGCGCTGGAGCCCACTCATGAGTCCCTCGTCGTCAATGCCGATGGCGCTCAGGTGCAGCAGATTCTCCTCAACCTTGCCACCAACGCCCGTGACGCTATGCCCCGAGGGGGGACCCTGACCCTTCGGCTGACGCCGGTCATACTTATCGAGGCGAGCCTGGGCGGGCATCCAGAGCGCCGCGCGGGCGCCTTCGCCTGTCTGACTGTGGCCGATACCGGGACCGGCATCCCGGCCGCCATCCGGGATCGCATCTTCGAGCCTTTCTTCACGACCAAGGAGACAGGACATGGAACTGGCTTGGGCCTGGCCTCGGTCTACGGGATCGCTCACCAGCACGAGGGCTGGATCGAGGTGGAGACGGCCGAAGGCCAAGGGAGCGCCTTCCACGTCTTCCTCCCCCTGGTTCCCGCTCCGGCGGAAGTCGCGCCTTCGGCCGAGAAGTCTCTGCCGCGGGGGACCGAGACGCTCCTGTTAGTGGAGGACAATCCGATGGTCCTGGAACTGGGGGAGATCCTCCTGAGCGGTCTTGGGTACACCGTCCTCAGCGCTGCAGATGGCGTCGAGGCGCTGGCGACCTTCCAGGCTCACTCCGATATCGCCCTGGTCCTCACCGACGCCGTCATGCCCCGGATGGGGGCGGCGGACCTGATCCCGGCCCTGCGCGTCCTCAACCCTGAAATCAAGGTGTTGGTCGCCACCGGCTATGCCCCGGATGAGATTCAGCATAGCCTGGAAAGCTCGGGGGTTACCGGTTATGTTCGGAAGCCGTTTTCCCAATCCGACCTGGCTACTGCGGTCCGCGCGGCCATCGACGGTGAAGCGTCTGCTAAGCACTAACCGGGGGATTCAGGCACGACCGTTTGAGGAGGAGGCCGCTCGCTCGATCAGCGGTCGCCTTTCCCCCATGGGATAACAGGGAACTACAAGGTATTTAGGCTGAAGGCTGAAGGTTCTAAATTATCTCGCAAGGCACGAATCGAGCCATTCAAGACCTTTTCGGAGTGTTGTATGATCACGCATGACCCCTAAAAGCCTTCAGCCTTCAGTCTAAACACCTTGAGGAGCTACGAAACATAAGAACTCGGAATGGCTTGATGCCCGGAGGGAGACAGTGGAAGAGCAGTTTGTCGCTATCACGCTTCACCGTATTGCCGGTCAGATAGTCTGCGGCGCCGTCACACTGGCCAGACAGCCGGATCGTTCCTGGTGGGGGAAGTGTGGCAAGTGCGGGGAGGAGTTCCGACTGGAACCGGATGCCCGGTTCGAGGGGCAGGTCCGCGCGATGAGGAACTGACCGATGCTGAATATCGAGTTGAAAGCGCGCTGTGAAGATCTCGGAAAGCTTCGAGAGGCCTGCGAGTCGCTTGGGGCGGAGGGTCAGGAGCCGGAGCGGCAGATCGATACCTATTTCAGCGTGAGCCATGGCCGCCTCAAGCTCCGAGAGTCGTCGGGGGCAGGAGCCGAGCTGATCTATTATGCCCGAGACGATGTTGCCGAGGCACGGGAAAGTCACTACGATCTCTACCAAGCAGAGGACCCTGAGGGTCTTAAGGCGATGCTTACCAAGGCGCTCGGCGTCAGTGTGGTGGTCGCGAAGCGGCGTGAGACCTTTGTGATCGGTAATGTCCGGATCCACCTCGACAAGGTGCAGGGGCTGGGCAGCTTTGTTGAGCTTCAAGGGACTATCGATCACTCAGGGGAACTGCCGCTGGTCGCCGACGAGGTCCAAGGCGTGCAGCGGGCGCTGGGGATCGATCCGCAATCTCTCGTCAAAGAGTCCTACGCGGTCTTGGTTGGAAGAGCGGAGGTGACGCGAGGGCCTTGCGCCAATTGACCAGCCCGCCGGAGTCGAACGCATCTACGTAGTCCGTCATTGCGAGGGAGCGGCAGCGACCGCGGCAAACTCCAAGCGCTGATTGGGCATGGATGAGATTGCTTCGGCTTCGCCTCGCAATGACGGCGTAGGGGACTTGCGAGGCAATCTCGTCTTTGGGGGACCCCGCATGGAACATCGCAGGCTTGGACGCACAGGCGTTCAAGTGTCGGAGGTCGGCTTTGGGGCCTGGGGGATCGGCAAGGGGTGGTGGGGCGAGACCGATGACACCCTCTCGGTCGAGGCTCTGGTCAGGGCGCTGGAGTTCGGCGTCACCTTTATCGATACCGCGCACGCCTATGGCAATGGGCACAGCGAGAGGCTGATCGCCAGGGCCTTCAGGGAGGCCAGACGGCGCGTCTTTGTTGCGACCAAGGTTCCATTGAAAAGCGCAGACTGGCCGCCCAAGCCTGGGACGTCGGCGCGGCAGGCCTTTCCTGCCGATTGGATTATCACGCACACGGAGCAGAGTCTCCGGAACCTTGAAGCGGAGTGTCTCGATCTCCAACAACTCCACGTCTGGCGCGATGAGTGGCTCGGTGAGCCGGAATGGCAAGAGGCGGTGTACCGGTTGAAGCAGCAGGGGAAGATCCGATTCTTTGGGGTCTCAGTCATGGACCACCAGCCAGGGAGCGCGCTGGAACTCGTGAGGTCCGGGCTGGTCGATACCGTCCAGGTGATCTACAACATCTTCGACCAATCCCCGGAAGAGGTCCTGTTCCCACTGTGCCGGGCGCATGACGTCGGCGTGATCGCCAGGGTCCCTTTCGACGAAAGGGGACTGACCGGAAGCCTCTCACCGGAAACGACCTTTCCCCACGAGTCATTTCAGGGCTTCTACTTCCGCAGGGACCGGCTGCGGGAGACGTGTGAACGCGTTGATCGTCTCAGGCCGCTGCTGGAGGGGGAGATCAAGACAGTGGCGCAGCTTGCCCTCAAGTTCTGCCTGAGCCACCCGGCGGTCTCAACCGTAATCCCCGGGATGCGCCGGCCGGAGCATGTGGAGGCGAACTGCTCAGTTTCCGACAGCCGGCCGCTCGGATCCCAGACGCTCGCCGCCCTCAGGACTCACGCCTGGCCCAGAAACTTTTATCAATAGATAGGAGAACATAGGAGCTGTTGCCTATGGACGATCTCTGGAAAGATTACGTCATTGCCACCTATCGTCTCGCCGGCGGAGGCGATTGGACGAAGAAGGCCGAGACGATCGCGCTGGGCATGACCGTCGGCAGTTGGACCGGCCTGCCGGGCGGCCGGCAGGAAGCACTGGATCGCCATGCCGGCCGCGTGGTGACGGTGGAGGGGAACCTGATCCGTATCGCCTACCCGTTGGCGAACCTCACGCCCGACCTCCCGGCACTGCTCACCTGCACCTTCGGCAAGCTCTCCATGGATGGGAAGATCCGCCTGGTGGACCTTACCCTGCCACCCCACTTCGCCGCCGCCTTTGCTGGGCCGAAGCTTGGGGTGGAAGGGGTACGCGAGAGAACCGGAGTCCACGGCCGGCCATTGCTTATGAGCATCTTCAAGGCCTGCCTTGGGCTTACACTTGCTGAGCTGGCCGAGGGGTTCTTTCAGCAGGCATTGGGTGGCGTGGACCTGATCAAAGACGACGAGATCTTCTTCAACGACTCGGAAGCGCCATTTGAGCGGCGTCTGGAGGCGTGCCTGCGGGCGGGCGAACGGGCGCGGCGGGAGACGGGCCAGACGGTGATCTACGCGATCAACCTGACTGGCCCGGTGCATCAGTTGCCTGAGAAGGCCCGACGGGCCGTACGCCTGGGAGCTAGCGCCCTGCTCATCAATGTGGTGCCCTACGGGTTTGACCTCTTGCAGCGGCTGGCCGAGGATCCGGAGATTACCGTACCACTTGTGGCCCACCCGGCGCTGGCCGGAGCGCTCTATCCTTCTGACGACTATGGCATCGCGGCTCCACTTTTGTTGGGGACGCTGATGCGTCTGGCCGGGGCCGACTTGGTCCTGTTCCCGTCCCCTTATGGCGGGATGGCCTTGGAACGGTCCGAGGCCCTGGATCTGGCCTCGCGACTCAAGGACAAGATCCACCTGCCCCACCGTTCGGCTTTTCCTGTGCCTTCAGCGGGGATCCACCCAGGAATGGTACCACACATTATGGACGACTTCAGCTTCGACGTCGTGATCAATGCCGGTGGCGGCATCCACGGTCATCCGGGCGGCGCGGCTGCGGGCGGGCGGGCCTTCCGCGCGGCGATAGCTGCCAGCGTGGCCGGCGTTCCTTTAGAACAGGCTGCCGCAGAAAGCAGCGATCTGCGGGCGGCCCTTGACCGGTGGGGTAGCGGTCAGGCCCGAATCCCGAAAGGGTTTCCGGCATGAGCAGGCAGGTGGTTATTTTCTGCGACTTCGACGGGACTGCCGCCGACCAGGAGGTCATCGTGTCTCTCTTTAAAGCCTTTGGCCCGCCAGGATGGGAGGCGGTGCGTGACGCGATCATCGCCGGGACGATGAGCGTGCGGGAGGGGGTCGGTCGCCTCTTTGCCCAGATCCCTTCGTGTCGCGTCCCGGAGATGGTGGCGTATGCTCGGCGGATCGCCACCCTGCGGTCAGGATTTCGGGAGTTTTTGGAGTACTGCCGGGTCCATGGTCACCGATTCTTACTGACCAGCGGAGGGATCGATTTCTTCATCTACCCTATCCTGGAGGGGCTCCTGGCTCGGGGCCAGATCTACTGTAACGGAAGCGACGTGAGCGGCCCTACGGTGCGCATCCTCTGGCCTCACGGGTGCGACGAGCACTGCCAAGCCGACTGCGGGATGTGCAAGCCCAGCATCATGCGCCACTTTCCACCAGAGCAGTACCGCAGGGTGGTGGTGGGAGACGGGGTCACGGACCTGCCAGCGGCCAGACTGGCCGACCTGGTCATAGGCCGCGATCTGTTGGCCGTCAAGTGCCGGGAGGCCGGAATTGCCTATGAGCCGTTTGAGACCTTTTACGATGTCATGGCGGTTCTCGACCGTGTGGGGGCGGAGGTGTGCGGATGACAACGGCGCACCAAGTCACAGAGCCGGCCCTGACAGCCCTGGTCGAGATTACGGCCAGCTTCGCCCGACGGGGATGGTTCCCCGCGACCAGCGGCAACCTCTCGGCTCGGGTCAGCGCCCCGGGCGATCCGCTTTTGCTGGTCGTCTCCGCCAGCGGTCGGGACAAAGAGGCGATGACGGCGGCCGACTTCCTCCTCGTAGATGACCTATTACGGCCCGTCGAACCGGGATCTGCACGCCCGTCGTCTGAGGCCGTGGTTCATGCCCGCATCTACCAGGCAACCGGGTGCGGCTGCGTCTTGCACGTGCATACGGTGTGGAACAACCTGATTGCGGAACTCTTCTCCTCCCAGGGTGAGGTTGTGCTGCGGGATCTTGAGATGATCAAGGGGCTCGACATCTGGGAAGAGGCGGCAGAGGTCCGGGTTCCTGTTGCGGAGAATCTTTTTAAGCTGCCTGCCCTGGCAGAGGCCGTACTGGAGCGGATTACAGACCCGAGGGTGCCAGGTATCCTGATCCAGCGCCATGGATTGTATGCCTGGGGAGCGAATCCCTTCCAGGCCAAGCGGCACGTGGAAGCCTTCGAGTTCATGTTTGAATACCTGCTCCGTCGGTGGACTGTAGGGGCAGGCCTTGTGCCTGCCCAGAAGGGCGACCACAAGGGTCGCCCCTACGAGCTGACCGAGACAGGGCAAGGGGGGCACCGTGGGAGATGCCCAGGAACTGAATCATCAGAAGCTGACGGCTGAACGCTATGTTCCAGAACGGGAAGAAGATCGACTTCTCTTAGGCCATATGGTATATAGTGCCATATGGCGGCTACGCTGCTTTACCAAGAACGGTTCATCTACGCAGACGGGACGATACGAGAGATGGTGATATGGCGTCTGCCGAGAATGAGTAAAGACCGACGGCATGGCCTAAAATACCGCCTCTACTATGGACTGGCAGATGGAGCCTGCCTGGTGCGGTACGACAACGAGATTGGCAAAGGCGATCATCGGCATTACGGTAGCCGAGGACCGTCCTATCGATTCGTCGACGTCGAAACATTAGTACGGGATTTTCTCGCCGATATCGCCAAGTTGCGTGGAGAGACAGAATGAGCGGTAAGATTCGGATCGGTGTCGGCAAGGCAGAGGAATCGGCCCATCGGTTCATAGAAATCTGGCATCAGGCGGAACAGAGGAAGAGAGTGAAGGTTCCCGAAGAGCGTCTTGTGTTTGAGGATCTCGAAACCTTACTCCGGACGCTGACGCCAAGACGGTGGGCATTGTTGAAAAGGCTCAGACGGGAGGGGTCCACAAGTGTGCGCGCGCTTGCGAAGCTTCTGGGCCGGGATTACAAGAACGTACATGCGGACGTGAAGGCGCTCGCGCTGCTGGGACTCATCATTCGGGAAGAGCGCGGCGAGGTGCTGGTGCCTTGGGAAACAGTTATTGCCGAGATGCGGCTTGTCGCATGACGACAATCAGGCTACACCCCGATAACCGGCTCATCGACGCCCCGGTAGAGAGGGTGAGGTTTCTCGAGGGGGAGGGCCTCCTCTACCGCAACTGGGATGTGTCGAAACTGCGCGGTGAATTGCGGGACAACTATGCCCTGACCGATGTCGAAAAGGCGGAGATCCTTGCGACGTTTGAGGGCGACCTGGAGAAGCTCAAGGCGGAAGGGGGATATGTGACAGCCGACATCGTCGTCCTCTGGGAAAAGACCCCCGACCTGGAGATACTGCTCGACAAGTTCAATCGCGAGCATCACCACACTGAGAAC
>JANGEZ010000023.1:0-3988 GCA_031838355.1 Candidatus Methylomirabilis sp. bin48
CTCCTTCAGCAGCCTCAGAACTCGGGCCAACGAAAGGAGCTTGAAGATCTCGCTGAGGTCGTTCGAATGGCCTCGCTCTGCGGCCTCGGTCAATCTGCCCCTCTTTCACTCCTCTCAGCGCTTGATCAGTTTCATGAAGAATTATCCTTAACCAAGCATGAATGAACTACCCCGATGCAAGCCGTGTGGTATCGTCTTCTGCTCCGTCCCGTCATTCCGGGCTTGACACGCCTGCCCCGTACTGGATACGGGGGAATCCAGTCGGGCCCCCTGGATACCGGCGCCTGCCCCGGACTCCGATCCGGGGTCCGCCGGTATGACGAACTTGCGGTAAACCGCGTGGAATGAACCCTCAGTGGAATAAAGGAAGTGTAACAACGATGGACGATGCCGGTGTGATTCTTACTATTGACGGGACCAAAGTGGCGGTCCAGCCCGGCGCCACGGTCCTCGACGCCGTAAACCGACTTGGCCTCCCGCTCCCGCAGCTCTGCAAGGATCCCGACCGCCCTCCCATCGGCGCCTGCCGGACCTGCCTGGTCAAGGTCGAAGGGATGCGCGGCTTCCCGGCCTCCTGCCACCTCCCCGCCCGCGACGGGATGGTGGTCTCGACCAACGATCCCGTTCTCACACGGATCCGAAACGGCGTCCTTGATCTGACGTGCGGCATGGCGACCCCTTCTTTTAATCGGCCGGGGTTCGGTCAGCTCTCTGATGCCTGCGCCCGGCTCGGGTTCTTTCAGCGCCGCCATATGCCATGGCGACACACGCCTGTGGACCATACCAAATCGTTCTTCGTCCTCGATCGGGACGCCTGCATCCTCTGTGGACGTTGTACCGTCGCCTGTGATGACGTCCAGCAGATCGGCGCCATTGCACTGTTGGGGCGCAGCAGCGCGACCAAGGTGGGGGTCTTCGGCGATGGATCGCTCGCCTCGTCCGTCTGCACCTCATGCGGGCAATGCGTCGCTGCCTGTCCAACGGGGGCCATCCGTCCGAAGGAAGTACCCGCACCCCTCACACGGGAGGTTGAGACGATTTGTCCCTACTGCGGCGTCGGCTGCGGCATACGCCTTCGCGTTCGCGCCGATGGACGCCTCGCGCTGATGGCCGACGATGTCCCCACGAATCGATCGAGTCTTGGGATGCTCTGCGTCAAGGGCCGATTTGGTACAGGATTCGTCCATGCGCCCGACCGGATCACTCGACCCATGGTGCGCCGCAATGGAGGCTGGCGCCAGGTCTCCTGGGATGAGGCGCTGGATGCGGCGGCAGATAGCCTCGTCAGGAATCGGGGACGCTTCGGCGCGCTGGCCTCGGCGAAGGCGACCAATGAAGAGGGTTATATCGTCCAGAAATTCGTCCGAGCCGTGATGGGCACCAACAACATCGACCACTGCGCGCGCCTCTGTCATTCGCCATCGGTCGTGGCAATGCTGCGGTCCCTGGGATCAGGGGCTACATCCAACTCCTACGACGATTACGAGGCGGCCGGCTGCCTCATGGTCGTCGGCTCCGACCCGTCATCGAACCATCCGGTGATCGCCGTCCGCCTTCGTCAGGCCGTGAGTCGTGGCGCCAGACTCATCGTCGTGAATCCGAAACGGATCGAGCTGTGCGACCAGGCAGATCTCTGGCTGCGACAGCGACCGGGTACCGATGTCACGCTCTTCAACGCGATGGCCCGAGTGATCATCGACGAAGGGCTCGCCAACCTCGATTTCGTGCGGAATCGGACCGAAGGGTTCGAGGCCTGGCGCGAGTCGTTGGAACCGTACACGCTGCAGGTCGCCGAACAGGTGACCGGCGTCCCACAGGAACAGATCGCTCAGGCCGCACGGTGGTACGCGAAACCCGCCTTCGCTGGCTCCTGCCTCATGTGGGGGATGGGAATAACCCAGCATACTAATGGCACGGCGAATGTTCATGCCCTCGTCAACCTCGCGCTTACCGCTGGACAGATGGGATTTCCCGGTTCTGGGATCTCGCCGCTTCGAGGTCAGAACAACGTGCAGGGATGCTGCGATGCCGGCTGCCTCCCTACTCACCTCCCCGGTTATCAGACCTATACTCCTGAGGTGTTGGAAAAGTTCCACGCGGCCTGGGGCGTTCGACCTCCCAGCAGCGAAGGCATGACGCTCACTGAAATGGTGGATGGATGCTTGGATGGATCGATCAGGGCCATGTACATCGTCGGCGAAAACCCCCTCCTCACTGAGCCTAATCTTCACCACGCCAAGCGTGCGCTCTCCAACCTCGACTGCCTTGTGGTGCAGGAGCTGTTCCTACACGAGACGGCAGAACTGGCCCACGTCTTCCTCCCCACGGCTGCCTTTGCCGAAAAGGAGGGGACGTTCACCAACTCGGAGCGGCGAGTCCAGCGCGTAAGAAAAGCGCTCGATCCACCGGGAGAGGCAAGGCCGGATTGGTGGATTACGTCTGAGTTGGCACGACGCGTAGCCCAGCGGCTTAATGTACCGGGTTCGGGATTCGGGTACTCCAACTCGGCCGAGATCTTCGAAGAGATGGCGAGGCTCGTCCCGTTTCTTGCCGGGATCTCTCACGACCGACTGGACCGGGAAGGGGGGATCCAGTGGCCATGTCCAACATCAGACCATCCGGGTACCCGCATTCTACACGCTGAGTCGTTTCCGATCGGGAAGGCACGATTTGTCCCGGTAGAGCAAACGGCTGAGGCGGCCGAACTGCCCGATCACGCTTTTCCATTCCTCCTGAACACCGGTCGTATCCTCTACCACTGGCACGGCGGGACCCTCACCCGGCGGGTCAAGGGGCTCCTCGAACTGGCGCCACGACTCGAGGTCGCCATCAACCCGGAAGATGCCCAACGCCTCGGCCTCGATCAGGGTACGCTCGTTCGACTCACTTCCCGTCGCGGCGAGCTGACCGCATACGCCCAGATCACCGAGGCCGTACGAGCAGGAGAGGTCTTTATCCCCTTCGTGAAGCTCAACGAGTCGGGAGCCAATATCCTGACCAACTCGGTCTACGACCCCTTCGCTAAGATCCCGGAGTACAAAGTCTGCGCCGTCGCCATCGAAAGACTCAACAGGTGACGCGACTCACCCTCGTACTTCAACCTCGAAGCGCCGGCAGGTGAGTCGTGGAAGGAGACAGACGGTAAAATGAGTCATACCGGACAAGGACATCGCCACGATCTCCAGGCAATTGCGCGCCGCGCGATGATGGCCCGCGGACTGCTTCCGGATTTTTCACCCGCAGTCGTCCGGGAGCTCAGCGGCCTCACACCTCCGGCGGCCAAGTCTACGCCAGCCCTTCAGGATTTGCGAAGCCTGCTCTGGTGCTCGATCGACAACGACGACTCCCGCGACCTCGATCAGCTTACGGTCGCAGAACCCCTCGGCGGCGGGGCGGTAAAAATCCTGGTGGCGGTCGCGGACGTCGACGCGCTGGTGCACAAAGGCTCCGCCATCGATGCCCACGCTCAGCATAACACCACGTCCGTCTACACAGAGGCCGAGATCTTCCCGATGCTCCCCCTGCCCCTCTCCACCGATCTTACGTCGCTCAACGAGGATGAGGACCGGCTGGCCGTCGTGATCGAGATGGTGGTCAACCAGGATGGTTCGCTCGGGAGTTCGGATATCTATCGCGCATGGGTCGTCAACCACGCGAAGCTTACCTATCACAGCGTGGCCGCCTGGCTCGACGGCAGAGAGCCCGCCCCGGGACGAGTGGCCACCGTGACCGGGCTCGACGAGCAACTCCGCGTCCAGGACCGGGTGGCTCAGACACTGCGGACCGTGCGACACATGCACGGCGCGCTCAGCCTGGAGACGATCGAGCCACGCGCCGTGTTTGAGGACGACGTGCTGACCGATCTGCGCGCAGAGGACAAGAACCGGGCCCAGGAGCTGATCGAGGATCTTATGATCGCGGCGAATCGTGTTACGGTCCGGTACCTCGAGGCGCGGGGCCTGCCGTCACTGCGTCGAATCTTGCGTTC
>JANGEZ010000024.1:0-2421 GCA_031838355.1 Candidatus Methylomirabilis sp. bin48
GAGCTCGGGCTGATGGGCGTGGCGATCCCCACGGAATACGGCGGCGCCGGGGCAGACAACGTCTGCTATGCTATTGCGATGGAGGAGATCGCTCGGGCCTGCGCCTCGACCAGCGTCATCATGTCGGTCAATAACTCGCTGGTTGCCGATGCCCTGTACAAGTTCGGGACAGAGGCCCAAAAGCAGCGCTACCTGATCCCGCTCGCCAGCGGCAAGCTCCTGGGCTGCTTCGCGCTGAGCGAGCCTGGCGCCGGATCGGATGCGTCGGCCCAGCAAACCCTTGTTGCCAGGGACGGCGACGTGTTCGTGCTGAACGGGACGAAGAACTTCATCACGAATGCCTTGGAGGCTGATCTGGCGCTGGTCTTTGCCACGGTCGATCGCCGTCTTCGGGCCAAAGGGGTCTGTGCCTTCCTGGTGGAGAAGGGGACGCCGGGCTTCACCATCACGAAGGTGGAGAAAAAGTTGGGACTCAAGGGCACCAGTTGCTGTCAAGTACTCTTCGAGCATTGCCGGGTGCCTGCGGATAACCTGCTGGGGGAGGTGGGGCAGGGGTTCAAGATCGCCATGACCAGCCTTGATTCCGGCCGGATCGGTATCGCGGCGCAGGCGGTGGGTATCGCCCAGGCTGCGCTGGACATCTCGCTCAGGTATGCCAAGGAGCGGGTCGCCTTCGAGAAGCCGATTGCGTCGTTTCAGGCGATACAATGGATGATCGCTGATATGGCGGTGCAGATCGAAGCGGCGAGGCTGCTCACCTATCGGGCGGCCTGGCTGAAGGACAAGGGTCTTCGGTATACCAAGGAATCGGCGATGGCGAAGCTGTTCGCGTCGGAGACCGCCAACCGGGCCGCTACGAAGGCGCTCCAGATTCACGGTGGCTACGGGTATCTCTACGATTTCCCGGCCCAGCGGTTGTTTCGCGATGCCCGCATCACCGAGATCTACGAGGGCACGTCCGAGATTCAGCGGTTAGTGATCGCGCATCAGTTACTGAACTGACCCGGTGCAGAATGCGTAGGGGCGCCCCTCGTGGGCGCCCTCACGTGGCTTGAACCTTGAACTTTGAACGTTGAACCGAGAACCCAACCATATGAACATCGTTGTGTGCATCAAGCAGATCATCGATCCCGAGACGCCGATGAGTCAGTTCAGGATCGATCCCCGGACCAAGCGACAGGTCCAAGGGAACAACCCGCTAGTCATCAGTCCCTACGACGCCAATGCTCTCGAGGTGGCCATCAAACTTAAGGAGCAGCAGGGTGCTAAAGTGACGGCCATCAGCGTCGGGGGAGCAACGACGATCGCGGCACTGAAAAGTGCCCTGTCGATGGGCGCCGACGAGGCAATCCTGGTCAATGATCCGCTTCTCGCGGGGTCAGATCAGCAAGGGATTGCCTATGCCCTGGCGAAGGCGATCCGGAGGGCAGGCGCATATGACCTGATCCTGACCGGCTGCGAGTCTGGGGATTGGGCTGATCGGGCTGTCCCGGGCTTCCTGGCCGAGGAGCTCGGGATCGGGTACGTCGGATATGTGACTCGGATCGAGGTGAGGGATGAACAGGTTGTCGTCCGTCGAGTGGTGGAGGATGGGTACGAGCTGATCGAAGCCAAGACCCCGTTCCTTGCCGCTATCAGCTCTGACGAGACGAACACCGCCCGCTACGCCAAACTGAGGGATATTATGGCGGCCGCCAAGAAGATGATCCCCGTTTGGAAGGCGGCGGATCTCGGGCTTGATCTGGAGAGAATCGGCGCCGACGCAGCCAGGGTTGCGATTACCGATGTCTATATCCCGGTCAAGGAGTCCAGGTGCGAGATGATCGAGGGGAATACGCCGGAGGAAAAAGCCGCGAACCTGGCGGCCAGGCTGCGCGAACTCAAGCTCATTTGATGAGAGGAGATGGATGCCTGGCATATTGGTATTAGCGACAACGAAAGACGGCAGGCTCACGCGAAATGCGCTTGAGCTGTTAGCAGGCGCGAGAAGGCTGAAAGAGAAGCTGGCCGAGCCAGTGGCTGCAGCCATCTTGGGAGCAGAGGTCGGTTCATATGTCCCATTGCTGTTCGCGTATGGCGCCGATCAGGTCTTTCGCGCCGAGCACCCCTTGCTCGAAGGGTACCAAGGTGATGCGTATACACTCGCCCTGCATCAGATCTGCGAGCGCGCGCAGCCGACCGTGGTGCTGCTGCCTGGCGATGTGATGGGGCGCGAGCTGGGCCCGCGCCTGGCCTATCGGCTCCAGGCCACCTTTGTTGCGGAGTTCATCGACTTGGACCTGGACCAGGCATCCGGTCGGCTGCAGTTTACGCGTCAGGCCTACGGCGGGAAGGCGATGGCGGTCGTGCAGCCTCGCGTGAACTCGGTCGTGGCAACGGCCAAGCTCCGGACACTGGAGCCGGCCACGCAGGAGGAGGGCC
>JANGEZ010000025.1:0-3810 GCA_031838355.1 Candidatus Methylomirabilis sp. bin48
CTTCATGGAACTCACGGGCCTCTCGAACGGGCCGCACCTCGTCAGGATCATCGGGGCGAATGCGCGCCACCAAGAGGTCGGACCTGAGGCCAGCGCAAAGGTGACGGTGAATGGCGCGGCGCCGACCGCGCCACTGCCGGCCCCCAGGCGGAGCCGAGCGTACTAGCGGCGGGGCTCCGAGGGACGCAGGGACCGGCGAGCCCTCCGAATCATGGGCGCCTCGCGACCCTCCTGTGAAGCTCCGGAGTGTAAGTTAGAGATGTTTCGCAAGAACCACGACCGCCACCGAGTGGGGCGTACATTACACCCCCGTCATCTTGAGTCTCACGTCTTGGTCACAGCGCTATGCCTCGCCCACGTTGCTTCGTGAGCATCCGAATCAACGGATCAACTCGACAGCCACTCCGGCGTCGATGCCCACCCATGCCTGATCCGCTGTGACTGCAGTGGCGTCGAGACGGCGGGCCAGGACCAGGCAGGCCCGATCGCCCAGCGACAGCCCTGAGGGTCTGGTCGTAGGCGCAAGCAGCCCCACATCGATGGCCTGCCCGGCGTCGAACGGCACTGATTCCAGAGGGAGGAGGGCTAGGGCCTCCCGAATGGCGGTCTCCGGCATCCCTGCAAGAGCTAGACGCGTGACGACCTCGGCCAGGTTCACCGTCGAGATCACAGCATCCGCCAGGAAAGGGGCGACCCGTTCCGCCCCCTCCTCCTGATTTAGCAGGGCAAGGATTGCGGAGGCATCGAGGACGACTCTACTCATGCTGTGCCTCCCTCCGGCGCTCCTGGAGCAGCGACTCGACAAGGGCGGTGTCTGCCGGGATATACTGGCGAATGCGGTGTTGTGCCTCAGCAATGGCCTGCCGGAGCGGGATCAGCCGTAACGTGTCCTGCTCGACCTGAAGGACCACAGGGTCGCCCGGGTGAAGCGCGAGTGCTTTACGGAGCGCGGCTGGAATCACGACTCGCGCCCCCTTGCCGATCCGAGTCACTACTCCTTTGGGTCGCGTATCTTTCAGTTTGACTGTCATGACTATATGCTACCACGTTGGAGAATCGTGTCAAAGCTTATTAATATACCAATAATATAAAACAGCCACGTTCTAATAATACACCAAGCTAATCCCCACGCATGTCATCGGCGGTTCGTGTCAGCGCATGGCCTCCACGAGGCCATGTCGGAAAGCCCAGCCAAGCTTCTCGTCGCGCCCAGTCCCACAGGCGAATGCCCAACAAGACGGCCAGTATGCCGGCGTAGAGATACGGGTCGTTCACGCCCTTCTTGGCCAGCCACAGGTAATGCAACACGCCGAGCAGACCGATAAGATAGGCCAGCCTGTGCAGTCGCCGCCAGTTCTTGCCCCCCAGACGTTTCACCATCCCTGATGTGGAGGTGGCAGCCAGCGGCATCAGCAGCGTCAGGGCGAGCATGCCAACGGTGATGTAGGGCCGCTTCACGACGTCAGCCGCAAGCTCCCCCCAGTCGAAGAAGTGATCTACCGCGATCCAGACGGTGAAGTGGAGGCAGACGTAGAAGAACGCGAACAATCCCAGCAGACGCCGCAGGCTCATCTGCCACGCGATCCCGAATAGGATGCGAAGGGGCGTCAGGGCAAGGCTGGCGAGCAGCAGTCGGAGCGTGGTGTCGCCGAGTAGGTTCGTGGCGTACGAGATCGGATTGGGGCCGAACTGGTTGGTAAGGAATCGATACAGGAGCAGCGCAAGGGGCGACAGTGCAACGCCCCACACCGCACTCTTGAGAAAAATGCGAGTTCGCGTGGACATGGAATCAGAAGTACTGTTTCAGGTCCATTCCGGCGTACAGCGCCGAGACCTGATCTGCGTAGCCGTTGAACATCAGCGTCTTTCGCCGTCGAAACTCTCCGATTCGTCGCTCGGTCGCCTGACTCCAGCGTGGATGATCAACGGCAGGGTTGACGTTCGAGTAGAATCCGTATTCCTTTGGGGCCGCCTTTTCCCACGCCGTCTTCGGTTGCTCGCTCACGAAGCGGATCCGCACGATCGACTTTGCGCTCTTGAAGCCGTACTTCCATGGCTCGACGATGCGAATGGGGGCGCCGTCCTGGTTGGGCAACACCTGCCCGTACAGCCCGAATGTGAGCAGTGTGAGCGGGTGGAGCGCCTCATCCAGCCGCAACCCCTCCACGTATGGCCACTCGAGTGAGGAGAAGCTGAAAAGGTTCTTGCGCTGTCCAGGGAACTGCGCAGGATCGTGGAGTGTGGTGAACTCAACGAACCTGGCCTTGCTCGTCGGTTCTACCCGTTTGATGAGAGAAGCGAGCGGGTAGCCGATCCAGGGGATCACCATCGACCACCCCTCGACACAGCGCAGGCGATACACTCGTTCTTCCAGTGGAAACAGTCGCATCAGTTCCTCGACGTCGTACCGCCTGGGGCGTGCCACGTGGCCATCGATCTGAACCGTCCAAGGGCGCGGCTTGAGCAGATGTGCCAGCCGCGCAGGGTCGTCCTTATTCGGACCCATTTCCCAAAAATTATTGTAGGTAGTGATGCTCTCAAGGGGGGTCTGGGGATCCTCCAGGGTGAACCGCTCGTTGCGGGCGGCAGGGAGAGGTTCGCCGGCCGGCGGAGTCGCCACAGCCGATCTGGTCGGGGACAGCGCCAAGGCGGCCATTCCGATCAGAAACGACCGCCGGTTGAGGTAGAGCTGGTAGTCCGTAATCTCTGACGGTGCAATGTCTGGGGCATGCCTGATCAACATACGATTTTCCTGCAATCCTAAAATCTCCCCCTACCCCTCTTTGTCAAAGAGGGGATTTATTCCTCCCTTTGGAAAAGGGAGGTTAGGAGGGATTTTGCTATCTGTGGCCTCTGTGGGTACCGTCTACGTCTCCTACTTTCTTAGATGCTACAGAGCCTCATATGGTTCAGTCGACGCTAGCGACCCCTCAGGCGGGCGACGTGGAGGATGGCGATGATCGTCATCCCGTCGACGATTTCACCTTGTAGGACCATCTGGAGGGCTTGGGTGATGGGAAACGCGCAGACCTCGATAAACTCCGTCTCATCCGGTGGCCGCTCCAGCATGGTCAACTCCTCCCCAATGAAGAGGTGGGCCGTCTCGTCCATCACGCTCTTGCTCGTGTGATAGGTGCTGATCCGGGTAAGCTTCCCCGCCTGATACCCGATCTCCTCATTGAGCTCCCTCTGGGCTGCCGCCTCGATCGATTCGCCCCCATGGACCCCACCTGTGGGCATCTCCCAGGTGACCCGCTTCGCGACGTACCGGTACTGCTTCACGAGCAGGACCGTGTGGCTGTCAAGGAAAGGGAGGATGCCGACACACTCGCCGCAGGTCACTACGCCGTAGATCGTGGTCCGTCCGTCAGGGAGCTCGACGAGATCTTCGCGGAGGGAGAGCCATCTGTTCTGATAGATCGGCCGGCTGGAAACGGTCTTCCACGCCTGTTCTGCTAACGCATGCGCCTTCTTCACCATGTCTGCTCCATGAGAAACCGCCTCGCGTGCTGGGCCTGTCCCGCTCTGGACTGTTCGAGGGAGAGCCTCAGGCGTTTCAGGTCACCGGGGGTATCGACATCGCACCACGTTTGGTTCAAGGCCACCCGCAACCGTTGCTCCTGAGACCGTTGGAGCCTATCCATCCGTGCGACTTCACATGCTCCTCTTCCCTTTGGGTGGTGCAGGGCTCACCCATCGGTCCGACGTGGCCTCGCGTACACGTGTATCGTGACGACTGGTCTATGTCAATGAGCAAATAGCGCCCGATCGATCTCATCAAGGGATCGCCATTCCATGATATAGTATGGA
>JANGEZ010000026.1:0-10661 GCA_031838355.1 Candidatus Methylomirabilis sp. bin48
GAGTCGCCATGAGCCGCCCTAAATCCTACCGCAAACGGCCAGATTGTCAGACTTGCGGCAAACCACTTATCAACTAAAGGGCACGGAATAGAGAGGGGGACGTGAGGACAGTGCATACTAAACAGAACATGGGAAGCACCACAGGGCGACGCCGTCGCCTCGGTCAGGGCGTTAAGCGGGTCTGGCCCGTCGCGCTCATCGGTCTCTTACTCTTATCGGTCGCCTGGACCGGGGAGAGTGGGGCCGATCCGGACCACCAGCACCTCGCCGCCGCCCGGCCCGCGAACCATGTGCCCGGCGGCATCAACCTGGGTCTGACTGGGCTATCTGACCAGGCGTACGCGGCGCGCGTTCTCGAGCACAAGATGCACGACATCATGAAGGGCGGCTTCACGCAGGCCGCTGCGGGTCACTTCGGCGGCGGTCTCGACAACGAGAGCGTGGCGCTGGCCCCTCAGGCCGGGGAGTCGGTGAGTGCGGGTCCTCTCTGCCCCGCCGCCTCCCCGGTCAAGAGCTATGACCTCTCGGCAATCAACGTCGAGATCACCCTTAACGCCTATCACGACTTCTTCCCCGGCTACATGTATGTGCTCACAGAGAACATCGACAAGGTTCGGGCCGAGGAGAAGAAGAATGAGGCCGCCCGCAAGAAGGAGGCGGACCCCGGTGCCATCACCACCGGCCTCTCGGGCGACGTCGCCATCCAGCCACTTGTGATCCGGGCGAATCAGGGCGACTGCCTGCGCATCACCCTCACCAACAAGGTCGACGACGAGGATGTGGGCCTGCATGTGCACGGCTCGAGTCTCCTGGTCAAGACGACCGGTACCCCGGCCACCCAGACCAACCCTGACACCGTGCTGAAGCCCGGCAAGAGCCAGAGCTTCGAGTGGTACGTGAAGCCCGACACCCAGGAGGGCGCCCGCCAGTTCCACAGCCACACCCGCGACCAGTCCAGCCTGGGCCTCATGGGGGTGATGGTGGTCGAGCCTACAGGTTCCGTCTACCTCGATCCGCACACCGGTGGGGCCCTCAAGAGCGGCTGGTTGGCCATGATCGCCGATCCGGGTGGCCCCGACTTCAGGGAGTTCGTTGTCGTCTACAGCGAGGCCGGCAACGAGGAGACGCGGCCGCTGAACAAGAAGGAGGATATGATCCCCCAGCGCGATACCTTTTCCGACAACTACCGCCCCTCCTCGCGCCTGCTCAACTACAGGAGTGAGTCGTTCTTCAATCGGATGGTAATCCAGCAGAAGAAGTTCGGCTTCGAGGACGAGTCGATGGGCTACAGCGCCTACACCTTCGGCGATGTTGTGACGCCGGTCCCGCGATCGTACGTGGGCGACCCGGCCAAGTGGCGGCTGGTCCATGCGGGATCTGAGGCCATCCACTCCCACCACTTGCACGGCGGGGCGATCCGCTGGCGGCGGCAGCCCCTGGTCCAGAACGACCTTAACCTCTTCGGCACGGCCAACTTCGCCCTAGCTGCGAACGGCCCGGTGAAGTTCCCACCGATACAATCCACCTCCGACCGCCTCGATGTCCAGACGCTGGGACCCGCCGAGACCTTCACCAACGAGATCGAGTGCGGCACCGGCGGCTGTCAGCATCTGGCCGGCGACTTCCTGTATCACTGCCACATCCCCCACCACTATGTGGCCGGCATGTGGGCCTACTGGCGCTCCTACAACACGCTCCAGAGTCCTGGACACCAGACCGACGTCATGGCCCCCCTGCAAGAGCTCCCCGATCGCAAGGGCAAGGTCAAGCCGGCGGTTGACTCCACTAAGCTGGTGGGCTCCACCGTCCACTGGTTCGGTAAGAACTTCACAATCGCGGACGGGAAGACCGATCTTACCAAACCGGTGGCCGCGTACAACCTCGAGCAGTGGGTTGAGATGCAGATCCCAGCCCAGGGCAAGCCCGGCAAGGTCACTGACGAGATTGCCCAGATCAAGGCCTACGATGCCACCGTCCTCGACTGGGTCAAGGAGAAGAAGGACGGTACGATCCTGTACCTGAATGAGCCGGAGACGACCCAGGTCTGGCCGGCCTACAAACCGGCAGTCCCCGGTGGCCGCCCCCCCTTCCTCTTCGACCCGCAGACCGGCCGCCTCGCCTATCCACACCTAAAGCCGCACTTGGGCAAGCGCCCGCTCTTTGCCCCGAATCACAACGGGGCGCCCTGGGCGGAGCCGATCCACCAGGCTGCAAACGGGACTCGAACCGCTGAACCGGCCCGCCCTGGCGAGAACGGGCCATGGAGCCTCTGCCCTGTCGAATCCAACAGCCCGGCAACTATGAAGAAGTATGTCGTCAATGCCATCACGTTGCCGATCACCCTCGCCCCGGCCAAGGGCAATCAACCCGCCATCGTTGACAAGAAAGGGCAGATCTACGTTAACGCCGAGGAGGAGGCGGGCATCCGGGCAGACGACAAGAAAAAGATCCCGCTGGTCCTGCGGGCCAACGTGGGCGACTGCGTAGATGTCATCTTCAAGAGTAAGCTCGACGATAACGACCCGGAGGTCCTGCACTCGAGCAAGGTCAACATGCACATCCACTTCGTGCAGTTCGACACCCAGGCCTCCGATGGTGTGATCACCGGCATGTCGTACGAGCAGTCGGTCAGGCCCTTTACTCAACTTGCGCCCAAGCACGAAGGGCTGCCTACCCCGCAGAACACCACCATCACCACGGCCGCGGCCAAGGGAAAAGGCACCCTCACCGTGGCCGATGCCTCCCGCTTTCACGTCGGGACCGAGGTCGGGATCGGGATGGACAAGGTCGAGGAGTTCGAGGTCCGCCGGATCGAGGCGATCAAGGGGAACACCCTGACCCTGCACGAGCCGCTCAGCCACCCGCATCAGAAGGGTGAGATCGTGAGCGTCGAGTTCGTCCGATATCGCTGGTACGTCGACTCCGACTTCGGCATGACCTTCTGGCACGACCACGCCTTCGGACTCACCTCCTGGGCGCACGGCCTCTTCGGTGGCCTGGTGGCCGAGCCCCGCGGCTCCACCTACCACGACCCGATGACCGGTAAGGAGGTTCGCTCCGGCAACATCGTCGACATCCACACTAACGAGCCGGTCTCCGCCCACATCCGGGGTGGCTTCAGGGAGATGGTGCCCCAAATCATGGATGACGTGCCGCGCACCGAGAACCGGATCGTCTCCGGGACCGTCTTCGAGAAAAAGGCTGCCGGACAGACCGTGCCTCAGACCATCAATAAGCTCGGCAGCATGGACTCCTGGTCCCTCCCCGATACCCCAATGACCTTCCTGAATGGGGGCGAGCGGACGACCGGGAGCGCCTTCGGCCTCCGGGTCGAGCCGCTTTGGCGGCGCCTGAAGGAGAACCCCGATCCATCGCAGCTCTTCAGCAGTGCGGTCCACGGCGATCCGGCGACGATGATGCTCAACGCCTACGTGGGTGATCCCATCGTAGTCCGGTCGCTACAGCACTCGGCCAACGACATGAACACCCTGCACATCGATGGCCACTGGTTCCCCTTCGAGCGGTTCTCCAAGGACTCCCGCCCGCGCAACGCGGTCCACATGGGGATCGCCGAGCGGTATGACATCGCGATCCCTGCTGCCGGCGGCCCCCAACAGCGGGCCGGAGACTACCTCTTCTATAATGGCCGGGCCTCCAAAATTGGGGAGGGCTCCTGGGGGCTCATCCGCGTCCTCGACAAGGCGCAGCAGGATCTCTTGCCGTTGCCGGGCCATGAGCGGTTTACCTATGCCACCGGCCCCATCTGCCCCTCCGGTGCGCCCCTGAAGCGTTACAGCGTGGTGGCGATCGAGCAGCCCCTGGATCTGCATCAGAAATACAACGGCTCCGTCATCAAGACCGGCGGCACCAACCGCGATCTGATCCTCGAGAACAAAGATGGCAAGATCTTCGTGTTGGAGGAGGAGGTGTCCGATGTTACCTCCGGCAAGAAGCAGCCCCACCCTCTCACGCTGCACGTCAACATCGGTGATTGCATCCAGGTCACACTCAAGAACAACCTCGCCAAGGACCGGGTCTCTTTCCATCCGGATCTGCTGGCCTTCGATCCGCACGACTCATACGGGGTCCACGCCGGCAAGAACAAGGCGGATCAGACTGTGGCCCCGGGGCAGAGCCGCCTCTATACCTTCTACGCCCACCCGGAGTATAGGGAGGCGACCGCGCTCATCCGCGACTGGGGCAACCCCACAAGCGGCCCACGCAACGGCCTCTACGGCGCCATCGTTATCGGCCCGAAGGGCTCAAGCTATCGCGATCCGGTGACCAAGGCCGATGTCACCCTGAAGAACGCCTGGCAGGCCGACGTCCTCGTCGATCAGTCGATCCCCGAGAACGTCCACCGGGCGAGCTACCGCGATGTGGCCCTCTTCTTCCAGGATGAGGATAACCTCATCGCCACCGCCTTCATGCCCTACATCCGCGACGCCGCCGGCCTGACGGCGGTCAACTACCGTGCTGAGCCGCTGAAGTGGCGCGTCAAGGAGCAGAAGTGTCCGGAGAGTACGGTCTTCAACTGCCAGGCCGCCGGGGAGCCAGGTACCCCGATTATCCAGGCCCACGTGGGCGACCGGGTCAAGATCAGGGTGCTCATCCCTGTGAGCGAGCAGAATATGATCTTCAGCATCGACGGCCACGAGTTCCCACTGGAGCCTGAGATGTCTGGCAGTAACCAGCTTGCCTCCCTGCATCTCGGTGCGACCGAGACCTTCGAGGCGGAGATCGTTGCCGGCGGCGACGCGAGACAACCTGGTGAATATGTCTACATGAACCACCGGATGATGTATGCCGAGGGCGGTCAGTGGGGCCTGCTCCGGGTGCTTGCGCCGGGCGATACCCGGATCGCGGTGTTGCCGCGAAGCAGTGTGAGCCCGGTGCAGGTCGGACGTCCGGCGCCTACTCCGGTACGGCCTCAAGTCAGCTTGATCACAAATCCGTAAGATGAATGCGAAGGAGGTGAGCGATGCGTAATGATGTACGGTTTGTCACGCTAGCTGCCGGACTGGCCTTGGCGGTGGTCGCGCTGGCGGGCGGGCTGGCGGCGGGGGGGGCTTCCCCCCCACCGCTTGCCCCGCTGCCGGAGCTCAAGCCGCAGCGGCCGGAGGAGGTAGAGCTCGGGAAGCTAATCTTTTTTGACAACCGGACGTCTGGCGATGCCGACATCCGGTGCTCGCAATGTCATGATCCCAAGAAGGGATGGACAGACGGCCTGGCCCTGTCTGATGGCTACCCGGGGACGAAGTACTTCCGGAATGCAAAGACCATCCTCAACGTCGCGTATTCCGATCTGCTGTACTGGGATGGCCGTATGGACGGTGGAAAGGGCGACCTCGATTCTCAGGTACGGGACGCGCTCACCGAGTCATACTGGCACGCCATGGACGGCCGCATTATGCTGCAGCGGTGGAAGCAGGTGCCGGACTACGTGCAGCGGTTTAAGGCGGTCTACAACGCTGAGCCAGACTTCGAGCTGACGCTGAAGACGGTGTCAGCGTTCATGCGGAGCCTTGTCTCAAAGAATGTCCCATTTGATAACTACCTGAAGGGCGACCAGCACGCCATCTCCGAGCAGGCGAAGCAAGGGCTCGCCCTCTTCCAGGGGAAGGCGGGCTGTATCCAGTGCCACAACGGGGCCTACCTGTCCGACCAGAAGCCGCATGCCCTGGGGGTGCCGGAGAACCCCTACGTGTTCCTGACCCCCAAACGCCACACTACCTACCGCGCTGTTCTGCGGAATCTCGGGGTGCCGAACCGGATGAAGTGGTTGGAGGACGTTGGCCACTTTGCGGTCAGTAAGAATCGCCAGGATATCGGCAAGTTCATCACGCCGAGCCTCCGCGAGGTCTCCCGTACCGCCCCCTACATGCACAACGGGATGCTGGCCACGCTGGAAGATGTCGTGGAGTTCTACAATACGGGCGGGGGCGCCCATCCCAACAAGGACCCGCTGCTGAAACCGTTGGGGCTGTCGCCGTCCGAGAAGGCGGCGCTGGTCGAGTTCCTGAAAACGCTGAGCGGGGATGAGCTGATTCCGCCCGATCTGGATCGCCTGATGGATCAAAAAAAAGGGCTGCCTGGCTACGCGACGTATGACTGGATGAAGGTCGAGAATTGATGAACAAGGAGGGAAAGATGTGGCGTCATCGCATGGTCACCGGGGTGTCCCTGGTGGCAGCCGTCGCATTCGCCGCGTCGGCGTTCGCGGCCGACCCCGCGGCGGTTATGAAAAATCGGAAGATGGTTTCCTTTAACGGTGAGGAGTTCCCGGCCCTCGCCACCCTGCCCCCGCCACCGATCCTGCCTGACCTCAAACAACGGGTGGGACCGGACGGCTACCCGGAAAAGGATAGCAAGGGGATGCCGAAGCTGGATGATCCCTTGGTGAGGCTCGGCTATATCATGTTCTTTGACCAGCGGTTTTCAGGCGACGGGAGCGTCTCCTGTGCCACCTGCCATGTACCGAAGGAAGGCTGGGGGCTGTCCTCCGCGATCAGTCGCGGCTACCCCGGCACCTCCCACTGGCGTAACTCTCAGACCATCGTCAACAGCGCCTACCTCGGGAAGCTCTTCTGGGGCGGCGATTCGCTGGAGCTCGGGCAACAGGGCGAGGACGCCAACACGGGTCTGTCGGGGAACGCGAAGACCGACATGGTGGAAGAGCGGCTGAGACAGGTGCCTGATTACGTGAGAATGTTCAAGGAGGTGTTTGGGACCGAGTGGCCCATCCTGAAAGATGCCTGGCGCGCGATGGGCGCCTTCGAACGCGTGATGAATGATGAGAACACCCCCTTTGACCGCTACATGCGGGGCGACAAGACGGCCTTGGCCCCCAAGCAGATCAAGGGACTGGAGGTGTTCCAGGGGAAGGCCGGCTGCATCCAGTGCCACAACGGGCCGATGCTGACCGATGAGAAGTTCTATAACACCGGCATCCCACACAATCCGGAGTTCGATAAGGACCCGTTGATCCAGTTCAGTGCTCGGTGGCAGTATTACCGCAAGGGGGTGGGTGAGCATGTGTTCCGCAAGGCGAAATTCGATACCGGCCTGTACTCCAACACCCATGTGGAGGAGCATCTCGGGTTGCAGCGCACGGCGCCTCTGCGCTACCTCGTGTACACCGCGGGATATATGCACAACGGCATGTTTGATACGTTAGAGGATGTGGTCGAGTTCTACAACAAGGGTGGCGGCCCGGATCCGGTGCTGAGGGATTTCGGCTTCAGCACCAAAACCAAACGGCTGAAGCCGCTGAACCTGACCAAAGAGGAGAAGGAGGCGCTGGTGGCCTTCCTGGAGAGTACGTCCGGGAAGGAGATCATCCTTCCAGACCCCAAGACCCCAGACGATGGGGTCTTCCCAGGAGCGATTGCCAAGTTCGGGAAGCTGGCGCCTGAGAAGTTCATTGAGAAAGAGAAGAAAAAAGAGTAAGGAGGTGGAGCGAACATGTCAACAGTAGAGGATAACGAGTCATTCTGTCTCAATCGGCGGCAATTCCTGCTGACTGGGAGTGGGGCCATCGCCGCCACGTTCCTCCTGTCGGTTCCAGGGGTCAAGGGACTGGTTGAGGCGGCAGGCGTCCAGTACCCCATGAAGAAGATCGCCGAGATAAGCGAGCTTAAAAACGATGTACCGGTTCTCTTCTCCTACCCCTTCAAGGATGTCTATTCGCAAAACCTGCTGATTAAACTAGGTGTGCCGGCTTACGGCGGCGTGGGAAAGGGGCAGGATATCGTGGCCTTCAATACCCTCTGCACCCACATGGGGGGGTTTATTACAAAGTACAATGCCGAGCACAAGGTCTTGGGGGCATGTCCCCTCCACCTTTCAACCTTTGATCCGCGCCGGCATGGGATGGTGGTGTCAGGACACGGCACAAGCGACCTGCCCCAGATCGTGCTTGAGGTCAAAGGGGACGATATCTACGCAACAGGGATCATCGGGCTGGTCTTCGGCAAGACCGATAACCTGATGAAGGCCTAACGGAGGTTCAGTATGGCAAACCCATACGAAGTTTCGAAGAATAGAGTGCCGCTGCCGCCCAAGGGAGCGGATGTCCTGACTACTGCCTGCGATTACTGTGTGGTGGGCTGCGGGTTTAAGGCCATCCGCTGGCCTGTTGGGGCAAAAGAGGGCGGGCCTAAGGCTGATCAGAACGCAATGGGGCTTGACTTTCCTCGCCCACCTGGGTCTGGCGGCTGGGTGAGCCCCAGCATGCACAACATCGTGTCGCACGACGGCAAGCCCCACCACGTCGTGGTGGTCCCGGACTGGGAGGCGAAGGTGGTCAATATCGGTGGCACCCACAGCATACGTGGCGGCGCCATCGCCCAGAAGTGTTACAACCCAACGACGCTCACCGCAGACCGGTTGAAGACCCCGCTGTTGCGGGTCAACGGCACCCTCGTGCCGATTAGCTGGGAGGCGGCCACCGAGATCGCCGCCCAGGTCGGGAAGTACGTATTGAGTGAGCACGGCGATCTGGCCTGGGCGATGAAGATGTACTCGTACCAGTTTGTCGAGAATACCTACGCCTTGACCAAACTGGCCTGGCGCTCGATCGAAACCGTCGCCTTTGCCTTTCACGACAACCCGAGTAATGCGCCGGATACCCCGGGGTTCGAGGATGCGGGGATCGACAACTTCGCGGCGGCGTACGAAGATTGGGGGCTGGCGGAGGTGCTGGTCCTCGCCGGCACCGATCCCTACGAGACGAAAACCGCTATCTTCGAGTCCTGGATCGCCCCGGCCGTGCAGCAGGGGCGGCAAAAGCTCATCTATGTACTTCCACGGAAGACCTCCGGCGTAGCCTTCGCTGAGGCGAATGGCGGGCTGCACCTGGCGCTCTACCCAGGGACCGATACGGTGCTCTTGATGGCCATCGCGCGCGTGATCCTGGAGAAGGGCTGGGAGGACCGTGAGTGGATCGCCAAGTATACGGCGACCCAGTGGGAGTATGACTCCGGCTTCGGCCAGGGGACACGCAACACACCGGTGCAGTGGCGCACGACCTGGAACCCGCTTCGGCCCAAGAACGGCTTCCCGGGATACAAGGAGTTTATCCTTGCTCAGGAGGAGTCGAAGCTCGATGTGGCCGAGCGGATCACCGGCGTGCCGAAGGAGAAGATTGTCCAGGCAGCGGAGATGATCGCCAAGCCTCGGCCTGATGGGTCCCGTCCCAAGACATCCTTCGGCATGGAGAAGGGGCTCTACTGGTCCAACAACTACCTGAATACGGCCTCCTTCGCCTCGCTGGGCCTGCTGTGTGGTAGTGGCAACCGCCCCGGCCAGATGATCGGGCGCATGGGCGGGCATCAGCGCGGCGGTGACGCCCCCGGCGGCGAATACCCGATCGAAAAAAGCCCGGAGAAGTTCTGGGGACGTCGCCGCAAGGTGCTGGACTTGGATCGCTGGATTGAGGCGGGCCATGTCCGCTTTGCCTATGTCATCGGGACCACCTGGATCGGCTCGATGAACGCCTCTCACGCGCTGGCCGAGACCTTTCACCGGCTGACGCGGGACAACCCCCACCAGGTCACCAGCACTGAGATCGCCCAGGCCATCGAGACCCTCAAGCGGCGGGCCGACTCCGGCGGCATGGTGGTGGTGGATCAGGATATCTACCTGCGCAACCCGATCGGGTCGGTGTTCGCCGATCTGGTGCTGCCGGCTGCCGGCTGGGGCGAGGAAGACCTCAGTCGCGCGAACGGCGAGCGGCGTTGGCGGTTGTCCTCTAAGTTCTATGACCCGCCTGGCGAGGCCAAGCCCGACTGGTGGATCGTGGCGCAGATCGCCAAGAAGATGGGGTTTGAGGGCTACGAGTGGAAAGATTCCAACGAGGTCTTCGAGGAGTCGGCGCGCTTTACACGCCAGGGCCGGCAGAATATCCACCCCCTGGTCTGGTTTGCCAAGCAGCAGGGGATGCGTGCCCATGACCTCCTGAGAAGCTTTGGCACAGAGGGGATCCAGGGCCCGGTCATCTACGAGGATGGGAAACTGTACGGCACGAAGCGCCTCCACGATTCAACTGCGGAGTTTTCCGCAACCGGTCCCCAGGGGGTGACGGTCATCCCCAAGATCGCCCAGCAGTTTAGCTCCGCGAACGGCAAGGCCATGTTCATCAAGTCGCCCTGGAATCTTTTCGCCGACTTCTACGACTGGCTCAAGCCGAAGGGGGATGAGTTGTGGTTTACGAACGGCCGGGTGAACGAGGTCTGGCAGTCAGGGTTCGATGACAAAGAACGCCGACCGAATATTCAGCAGCGCTGGCCGGAGCCGGCGGTCGAGATCCATCCAGACGATGCTAAGGCCAGAGGGATCGAGTCTGGCGATTACGTGGAGTTAGTGAATGACCGGGTCGCGGTGCAGGTCAGCGGGTTCATGGCCATCAAAAGTGACGAACTGAGCTTTACGGGCCTCATGAAGAACGGCCACATCAAGCTGACGACCGGACGGGTGGAGGCGGTCGCCATCGTGACGAATGCCGTCCGCCAGGGCGTACTGTTCATGCATAACCTCGACACCCGCACCAACCACATGGCCAACGCCCTGGTGCCCCGGGTTCCCGATCCGCTCAGCGACAACTACCGCTATAAGCTCGCCGTTGCCAAGATCCGCAAGATCGGCGAGTCGCCCTACAAAAC
>JANGEZ010000027.1:0-1610 GCA_031838355.1 Candidatus Methylomirabilis sp. bin48
CGTCAAAGGGGAGCGGGATCCCCCACTCAAGGCGAGTCCGAGGCCGCGAGATACAGAGGTCCTCCAGCGGGTCTTTCAGAAAGGATAGGACCTCGTTTCTAAAGCGCTCCGGCCGGATGAAGTCGGGATGGTGGCGAATGTGATCGATCAGCCAATCCTGGTACTTCCCCATCCGAAAGAAGTAGTTCTGCTCCTTGATAAAGGTCGGGGCCGTCTGGTGATCGGGGCATCGGCCGTCCTGAAGTTCCTTCTCGGTGTAGAATCGTTCGCAGCCAAAACAGTACTGGCCGCCGTACTCCCCAAAATAGATGTCCCCAGCATCATAGATCTGTTGCAGCAACCGCTGCACGGCACGCTTGTGAGGTTCGCTGGTCGTGCGAATGAACTGGTTCGGCGCAAGTCCCAGCCGCCTCCACGTCTCCTGAAAGATGCCGCTGATCCGGTCGGCGTAGGCCTGCGGGCTCTCGCCGGTCTGTGCAGCCGCCTGGGCGATCTTATCGCCGTGCTCGTCGGTACCGGTGAGGAAATAGACCCGCTCAGGCCCTAGCCGAAGCTTCTGGAAGCGGGCCATCGTATCGGCCAGGATGGTGGTGTAGGCGTGCCCCAGATGCGGGGTGGCGTTGACATAATAGATCGGGGTGGTCAGGTAGAAGGTCTCGTGACTCATAATAAGTTGTTACGGTCCGGCGCAGAGCTAACCCCACAGCCACCACTGCTGCAACCTCCGCCACCGCCTCCGCCACCGCAACCCATCCGGGGCGACGTATCGTCCAGGGGGGGACCGATGTGGATCAGATCAGCCGCCTTCACGGTGATCTGCGTGGTGTCTTCCAGTTCGACCACCACCGATTCGGCCAGGATGTTCCTTGCCCTCACAATCCCTAATCCCGCAGTCGCCTCGACGGGGGAGCCAACCTTGGGCAAACGCCGCTTCATTTCCTCATACATTGAGTGCTCGTAGCGAAGACAGCACTTGAGCCGCCCGCACATCCCCGCCAGCTTACTCGGATTCAGGGGGAGACCCTGGTCTTTTGCCATCCGGACTGAGACTGGCTCATACTCTTTCAGAAAGGTCTTGCAGCAGAGCTGCCGACCGCACGGACCAACGCAGCCCAACTTGCTGGCGACATCCCTGGCTCGGATCTGTCGCATCTCGATACGGGTGTGGAATTGCTTAGCCAACTCCTTCACCAGATCGCGGAAATCGACCCGCTCGTCGGCGTAGAAGTAGAAGGTCACCCTGCTCCGGTCGAAGCTCGCCTTGACATCAACCAGCTTCATCGGCAGCTTCCGTTCTGTGATCTTTCGCAAGCAGGAGGTTTTCCCTTCCAATTCCAGGCGCTTAATCCGTTCCTCGTTGGCGCGATCCCGAGTGGTTGCCATACGGAGGACAGCCGGAAGCGGTTCCGTGATTTTTTGATGGGGAAACATCGGGAAAGTGGCGAATACCCGACCCAGCCCCTGTCCCCACTTGGTCTCGACCACCACCTGGTCACCCGGCTGCACGTTCACCCCTCGCGGATCGTAGTGTTGCTCCTGGTGTTCGGTCTCTCCCAGGTTAATGCGTACCGTTTTCATGCTGACACCGGCAAAAGGCCAGACGGGAACCC
>JANGEZ010000028.1:0-24635 GCA_031838355.1 Candidatus Methylomirabilis sp. bin48
ACCTCGCGGAGCTCTACCGTACCCAGGGCCAGCACGCGCAGGCCGAACCGCTCTACAAGCGCTCACTGACGATCAGGGAGAAAGCCCTCGGCTCGGAGCATCCTACTGTGGCCACGAGCCTTGAGAGTATGGCGGCGCTCTTTCGAAATACCAATCGGGAAGAAGAAGCAGGGGCGCTAGAGAAGCGAGCGGCAGCCATCCGGGCAATAAAGCGATAAAATCAAATGGCTAACAAGACACTGCACCGGGGCATCTGCCTGGATTGCTATGAGAAGCGTGTGAAACCTGAGCTTGAGCGAGTGGAAAGCGAACGAGACGCGAAACTGACCCTCTGTAAGTCGTAACCTCACGCCTCCCACGTCGGATTCTCACCCCCCTCACCCCGCACTTCGATGAAAAATCGTAACGACTCAGGTGTTTAGACTGAAGGCTATAAATTATCTCGCAAGGCACGACTCAAGCCCTCCCCGGTTCCTACCCCTAAAAGCCTTCAGCCTTCAGCCTAACCACCTGAGTCGTTACAAAAAACCGCTCACGCCTCATCCCTCTGGTGCCGATAGAAGTAAAAGAAGCGAAGCGAGGCGTATGGTCAGGGGAATATGACGAACGAGGGAGCGGCGATGAAACACAAGCACAAGGGGGCTCACCCACAGGTCAGAAGGCGACCGACCCTCTCCCTCTGCATGATCGTCAAGAACGAGGAGGCGAACCTTGGGCGCTGCCTGGAGAGCGTCAAGGGGGTCGCCGACGAGATCATCATCGTCGATACCGGCTCGACCGATCGAACCGCGGAGATCGCACGGCAGTACGAGGCCAAAACCTTCACGTATCGGTGGGATGACGACTTTGCCGCTGCGCGAAACGTCTCACTGCAATCCGCCACCTCCGACTGGATCCTGGTGCTGGACGCGGATGAGGCGTTGGCCGAAGAGGACCATAGCCGCCTCCGTACCCTCTTGCGGCAGGACAGTCCGACCGCCTACCTGCTGAATATCGTCAGCCCGGTGAACGACCGGCGATCAAGTCATGCCGTCATCAACGCCTTTCCACGCCTGTTCAGGAACCATCCGGAGATCCGATTTGAGGGGCGATGCCATGAGCAGGTCTCGCCGTCGATCGCCCGGATCGGTGGGACCGTAAGCCCGTCTGAAATCCGGGTGCACCACCGGGGGTATCACGGCCTCTGGGTTGACCTCCCCGCCAAACGGCAGCGCAACATCCGTCTCCTGAGCAAGCAGCTTGCCGATCGTCCTGATGATCCCTCGGCCCACTTTCATCTGGGCGAGGTCTACGCCATGGAGGGGAGGATCGGTGAGGCGATCGCCTGCTATCGGGCTGCCCTGTCCCTCCCCGGACTGCCGCCCGCGAACCGATCAGTGGCGCGGCGAAGCCTGGCCTCCTGTCTGCTCAATCGGCAGCGATACGAAGAGTCGTGGCAAGAGTGCGGCCTTGCGCTCAAGGAGGACCCCCGTTACGCGATGCCGCATCTGACCGGGGCGATCGCCCTCGGGAAGCTGGGACGATTCGAGACCGCCATCGAACAGATCGATCTGTATCTGGCGAAGGCCAACCGGAAGGGCCGTAGCATACAGGGCGTTCTGGCGCACGAGCCAAACCAGGCCTATGCCTTGTCGTTTAAGGGCAACTGTCTCTTTGCGCTACGGGAGGTCGATCGCGCCCTGGACTGTTACAGGACTGCCCTCTCCTTCGACCAGGATTCGCCGGATGGTCACCTCGGGATGGGGAAGATTTACCGGCTCCAAGGGCAAGCCCAGGAAGCAGCCGCGGCGCTGGAGAAGGCCGCCACGCTGTTCGAGCAGATGCCGCACGGACACCTTGCCCTCGCCGAGACCTATGCCGAATTGGGCAGATGGCCGGAGACACTCGCGGCATGCGAGCAGTTCCTTCAGGCCTGCCCGGAAGATACGGGAGGATTGGATCTACAGGCGCAGGCCCTGCTGAAACTGGGCCGCTCCGCAGAGGCCGAGGCGATCTACCGCCGCCTCGTGAATCAGGCGCCATCCGGCATGGCCTACTTCGCCCTTGCGTGCCTTGCCGATACCCGTGGCGATCGTCCGGGGGCGGCCGTCTTCTGTCGCAAGGCATGGGAACTCGAGCGGACCGATGCCCGTATCCCGTTCCTGCTGGGCTGTTGCCTGATCGAGGCGGGTGAGTACAGAGAGGCGCTGGCCGCCCTGCTGGAGGCCGAGCGCCTTGCGCCAGGGACGCCGGAGATTACGGAGCGCTTGAAGCTGCTAGGACGGCTGCTGGAAGTAGGGGCGCCGCTTGCTGCGCCAGGCGCGGAGTGTGAGGTGCAACGCGCGAAATCCGAGCACCGCGCACCACGGACCCTCATCCCCCCTCACCCTCGCCCTCTCCCGCCAGGGGAGAGGGGAAATGAGTGGCTCTCGCCCCCAGCACTCCCTCTCGTACCCTCCTCTATCCGCGGGGGAGGGATGGGGTGGGGGGGTGGAGTAGGGGGGGCGGCGGACGGGCGCGGTCCTCCCGGTTGTCGAATAGCTGAACGCTGACGTGAACGTGAACTGTCCCCAGGTCCGGGCATGGATGTCCGGTCCACACAATCAGGCAACTGACGTTGCCGCTACATGGAGGTAGCGAACATGGCCATCGGTGATCTGACTCGAATCAATACCAACATTGCAGCCCTTAATGCGTTGAACAGCTTGAAGAGCATCGGTAATCAACTGGGCATCACCCAACAGCGGCTCCAGACCACCAAGCGGATCAACGAGGCGGCCGACGATCCGTCCGGCTTCTCGATGGTCAGTAAACTGAACTCGCGGGCCAGAGGACTTGCGACCGCCCTCGATTCTGTCGGGACCTCGCAGAACATGCTCTCCATTGCTGAGGGAGCGGCGACGACGATCCATGACAATCTCTTGACCATCCAGGACCTGGTCCGTTCGGCCACCTCGGATAACCTCGGAACGAGCGAGCGCGCCGCCATCGAGCAGCAGATCGACGATCTGTCGACTGAGATCACGCGTCTGCGCGACTCAACTACCTTCAACGGGAATAAGCTGATCGATGGCTCTTTCACCGGGAAGCGAATCCTGACTGGCAGCGAAGCAAGCGACACGATCCTGATGAGCATCAGCCAAGATTTCTCCCTGACATCCCTCGGCGTTGCTGACGCCAGCCTCGCTGTCGACACCACCGCCAATGCATCTCTCTCGCTGACGTACGTAGACGCGGCTCTGGTGTCGGTCAGGTTGGAGATCCAGAACATGGGATCGCTGGGCAGCCGGTTGCGGGGTGTTACGGATAACCTCTCAATCGCGGTCGTCAACACCAAATCGGCGGCATCAAGGATTCAGGACGCCGACGTAGCCGCCGAACAGGTCAACGCCGTGAGACTGCAGATCATGCAGCAGTTGGCGACAGCCCAGCTAAGCGCGGCGAACTCGGCGGGACAGCAGGTCTTGGCGCTCTTCAGGTAAGCGGGCTAGTGTTCCACGACATCACACCCCATCCCCAACCCTCCCCCTTTCGGGGGGGTTGGGGATGGGGAGATTTTCGGATGAAGAGGAGACGTAGATGAGATCATCTGTCAGTCCGCGTTCCGTCTCGGCGGAACCTGATCTGTTGCCGGCGGTCCAGTTTGCGGCGAACCCGATGGCCTCTTACCAGAGCGCCCAGGTCCTTGGGGCGTCCCCCGTGCAGCTCATGCTGATCGTGTACGACCTGGCGCTCACCGCCTGTGGCCGCCGTGACACGGAGCGCGCGCGACGCGCCATCACTGAACTGATTGCGGCCCTGAACTTCGATTACCAGGAGATTGCGGTTCCCCTGTTTCGCCTGTACGAATACTGCCTGAGTGCGGTGAACTCTGGGAAGCATCATGAGGCCTCGAAGATCTTGAGGCAATTGAAGGGGGCGTGGGAGGCCGCCATGCGGCAGATCCCCATGCCGGATCGTGACGTGCAAGGCACACGAGGCGTGAAAGATGGGCATTACTGAGATCCTGCCGGCATCGGTCTTTCAGCTCAATGTCGATGCTTTTGTTGCGAGTGCCATGGCCGTGGAGCGGCGACCGCTCAGCGGGCTCCAGGCCGTCCAGAGGAGCTTTCCCCTCCGGTCTGCGACGCTCACTGATCTGAAGAGTGCGCTGAGCGCGCTCCGGTCCAAGGCCCAAGCGCTTACCCAGGTGGGGGCCCTGTCGCCCTTTCAGGCCAAGGCGGTGAGCTCAAGCAGTGCCACCGTCGCGACGGCTACCGCCGCTACGTCAGCCTTGCCTGCGGTCCACACGCTCTCTGTGTCTCAACTCGCCAAGTTGAGCGCCATCGTGTCACAACAGCTCACCGGGAGCGCGACCGACGTGGTGACGGCGGAGGGGGCCGGCACGAAGAGCGTAAAGATTACCTACGATGGCACCGATCCGGCGACGAGCGGTACGGCCGTTACGGTGAATGTCGAACTGACTGGCGGGGACACTAACGCCACCATTCTCACCAACCTCGCCACGGCGATCAACAGCGACTCGACGCTCGGCGCCAAGGTCAGCGCATCTGTCGTCAATGACACCGCCACCACGGCCCGGTTAGTGTTGACCAGCAAGCAGACTGGCCAGGCCAACAAGGTCCGGGTCGCCGACACGACGGGTACCTTGCTGAGCAGGCTTGGACTCAGCGGCGAGAGCGCCTCGGTAGGGACAGGGGGCGGGTATCTGTACGCGGACACCGTCCTTGACGCCACGTTCAAGCTGGACGGCCTGGCGATTACGAGGAGCAGCAATAGCGTCAGCGACGTCCTCACGGGCGTGACAATCAATCTGGTTGGGCTGTCAGCGTCGGATGTGACGCTCACGGTCAGCGCCGATAAGACGTCGATGAAGGCAAGCGTCCAGGCATTCCTGGATTCGTACAATAAGGCGTTGACGTTTTTGCGGGAGCGGACCCGTGTGAAGGTCAGCGCGGGGACATCTGGCACCGGTTCCACGGAGGTGACTTCGGTGGTCAGGGGCCAGTTGGCAGGCGAGACGACGTATGGGTCGTTGATGGCGAGCATCAGATCTGACGCCGGCAGCTCGGTGAGTTCCGTGCAGACGGGGAATCCGGCTCTGTTGGCCGATGTCGGGATTACGGCGGCCTCTGATGGGACCCTTTCCATCGGTGATACCACCAAGCTTGACAGTGCGATTGAGACGAAGCTCAGTGGACTGACCGACCTCTTCGCCTCGACGGGGGGTGTCGCCACTCGACTGATTACCCGCATGGATGGGTTCGTCAACAGCGGGGGGCTGATCGATGGCAGCCTCTCCACCGTCACGTCGAAGGCGCAGAATATCAATCAGCAGATCGCCAGGCTGGAGGCTCGACTGGTGATTAGGGAAGCGGCCATGCGGAAGCAACTGGAGAATCTGCAAAAGGCGCTGCTCGCGCTCAGCGCGCAGCGGTTCATCTTCACGTAGGAGGCCCTTCAACAGAAGGGGAGAAGGTGATGGCAGACATAGCGTACGAGAGTAAGCCGATCGAGCCGATAGCTGGGGTCAGATCACCCGGAGGCGAGATCAGCGTTCCTTCACCGCCAAAAATGACAAGCCAGAGGGCGGCTGGATCGGGGACGTCTTCTCCCGCAACGCGGGAGGTCGCTCTCCCCGATCTGAAAAAGATCTTAGAGGGCCTTGTCTCGCACGAGAATGTCGGACTCACCTACGTCATCGACCGGGAGACCCACAGCGTTACCATCAAGGTGATCGACCGCGATACGAACGAGATCATCAGGCAGATCCCTTCGGAGGAGATGACGAAGCTCAGAGCCGTAATGAGGGACCTCTTCGGATTGCTGTTCAAGGCCGAGGTGTAAGGTGACTGTCTCCGACGACACCCGACACCTGTCCTCGCATGCTGTAAGCGGGGATCCGCTTGACCGAAGAAACGAACCGTATGACGAGATCCTGCGGCTGACCCTGCAGCAGCGCGAGGCCATCGAGGGCGGCGATCTGGAGCGGCTGCTCTCGCTCCTCGCTCGACGGGAGAGGATGCTGGCGTCCCTTCCAGCAGAGACAGACGGCGCGTGGGAACAGACACGACGGCAAGCGATTACGGAGTTGGACATGGCCAGCGAGGCGTCGTTGCTCACCTGGCGCGAGCAGGTGATTGTGGAGCTTGGGCTACTGCAGCGCGGACAGACTGGACTTGGAGGCTATCGGGCAGGCGAGTCGGCCGATGCGGCCTTTATCGATCAAGCTTCCTGAAGGAGACCGTCATGCGAATCGATCAAGTCCGGATATCCGAGATGCTGAAGGCGTACGAGAAGGGCCGAGCAGGGGGCAGCCGAAGGCAGGGGCAGGATCCTGATCGCTTAAATGTAATCCGCGACGAGGTTATCATCTCCACCGAGGCGAAGCGGCTCATGATCCGCGACCAGGTGGTGGGGCAGGTGGCCGAAAAACTCAGAAACCTTCTGCTCCCCGCTTCAAGCCTGCGGGAACAGGCATCGCACAACCCCCTTCCAGGGGTTGATGTCATCCTCGAAGAGGCGGCGCGGGATAGTGGACTTGTGCCGCTGGACTCCGAGGAGAAGGCGCGGATTCTAAAGAGAAGCCTTGATACTAGTCGCGGAGAAAGGGCTGCGCGGTGACACAGCAGTCTGTTCCGAGCCCTCTCGAATCGATCGGCGATCTGCCAGAGCCGTTCTCGCTGCTTATCGTTGACGACGATAGGCAGATTCTGTCGCTTCTGCGCGATCTGCTGGCACGGGAGGCGCGGTATCGGATCGCGACTGCCGCCGATCCGAGGGAGGCGCTCACGCTGCTACGGGCTGGACCGTGCGACCTGCTCATCACTGATTACCGCATGCCGGATATGACGGGGCTCGACCTGATTCGTGAAGCGAGGCGCCTGCATCCGGACCTGATGGGGATCCTGATCACGGGATTCGCATGGCCGGAGGCGGCGGCTGAGGTGACGGAGTCCGGCGCATACGACCTGATGCTTAAGCCGCTCAACATCTGGGAGGTCCGCATCAGGGTTAGAAATGCCTGTGAACGGATTCGGTTGGGTCGGGAAAATCGTCGTTATCAGTCCGAGTTGGAACAGGCAAGGGCGGAGGGCGCGCGAGGCGCAGAGACGGAGGGACGTTCAGAGCCGATCACTGAGATCGGCCTCTTTCCTCCCACCCTGTCGCCTACCACCAGGAGGCCGCAGAAGGAGGCGCAGGTGCTCGACCAACTAGATCGCCTGGGGAAGCTCTACCAGATGGGCCTCCTGACGAAGGAGGAGTTCTTCCTGAGGAAGGCCGGGCTGTTCAGCCGGACCTGATCTCACGCCCAGTGGTGAGCGGTGTCGAACCGGAGGATTTGCAATGTTGGATAAGTTGCGCGTATTGGTCGCCGAGGATAATCTGGAGATTCTGAGGCTCCTCGGGGAGCTCCTCGAAGTGGAGCGGTGCGAGGTTGCCCTTTGCTCGGATGGAGCCTCAGCCCTGACACGGATCGCCCAGGAGCCGTTTGACCTCATTCTGAGCGATATCTCGATGCCAGGCGTCTCCGGCCTCGAGATCCTTGACAGGTCTAGTGCCATGACGTCCGGGATCCCGGTTGTCTTGATTTCAGGACAAGTCGATCTCGATACCGCGCTGTTTGCCCTCCGGCATGGCGCCTTCGACTGTTTGCTGAAGCCATTCCGCCTGGAGGACATCAGGAATATCGTCCGGCGCGTCCAGGGACTGCACGGCCTTGCTGAGAACGGGGCTGGGGAGCGAGTGGCCAAGCAGGTAGGGGTCAATGGCCATCGACCTCAAGAGATCCTGATCAGGAAAAGTCGAGCGCTCCAGGTCATCGCCCGGTCCGGGAAGATGTTTGGCGAAACACACGACTTGGGACTCCTCATGGGGGCTATTCTGGAGATGGCCATGCGGGGCGTCGGCGCGGAGCAGGGGGCGCTCTTGATCGCCTCGGAGACTAAGGATCGGCTGCGGGTTGCCTCGAGCAGGGGCTTTCACGATACCGTCCGATCTGGCGATGAGGTGGGGAGCGCAGATGATCTCTGGCGTCTCGCCGGTCTCCCATCCGAGGTCACGCCATCGGTTATCCCGCTGACCGTGAAGGGGCGGCAGATCGGCGGGATGGCTCTGGCCAATCGGCATAGCGAAGGCTCGTTCTCGATGGCGGACCACGAGATGCTGGACATCGTCGCCCAGCAGGCCTCCATAGCGCTGGAGAACCTCTCGCTCTATGCGACAGTCGAATCGACTGTCTTTGAGGGGATGCGCGCCTTGGCCGCGATGCTCGATGCGAAGGATCCGTATACCGAGGGTCACTCGTTGCGAGTAGCCTGGTTCGCTGTGCAGATCTGCCAGAAGATGGAACTGGGAAGCGAAGTAGAGGACTTGGTCCGATACGCCGGGGCTATGCACGACATCGGCAAGATCGGGATTCCCGATGCCATCCTGAGGAAAGAGGGGCGGCTCACTCCGGAAGAGTACGAGCGGATGAAAGAACACCCTGTTGTCGGCTGGAAAATCCTTGCGCCGTTCAGCTTTCTGCAGGAGGAGGCCATCGCCGTCCGGCACCACCATGAGTGGATGAATGGCGGTGGCTATCCGGACGGTCTGAAGGGTGAGGAGTCTCCGCTGCCGGCCAGAATCCTGTCGGTGGCCGACGCCTATGACGCCATGACCACCGCGCGCCCCTATCGGATGCCGCGCAGCCATGAGGCGACGATCGAGGAGCTTCGCCGTTATGCAGGTCCCCAGTTCGACCCCGAACTGGTCGATGCCTTCGCCTCACTCTCGCCGCGTGACCTCCGCGCTCCAGATACCGGCCCCAGCCACACTTGACAAGCCTCAGCAAACGTCATAGTATCCCATCCGGTCGTAACTACTCAGGTAGATAGGCTGAAGGCTTTTAGGGGTAGAAACCGAGATCGCCTTCAGTCTCAACACCTAACTCGATTCGTGCCTTGCAAGATAGCTTATAGCCTTCAGCCTTCAGCCTAAACACCTAAGTAGCTACTCCTCCCCTTCGATGAGGGAGGATGTAAGTGGAGGTACAGGTTCCAACCGATGGATAGGGTTGCGGTGCTGGGTGAGGCGAGATCGACGTTGGATCTGGTGGCGAGCGTCTTTGAGCGCCAAGGGGTCGAAATCGTCAGAGTTGAGTATTGCGCCGACGCCTCGGTCACCCTCCCGAATAAGCCCTACCTTCTCGTGATCCTCTGCTTGGCGAAGGCCGAGGGAGAGGACCTGAGAGCGCGGCCCCGTCTCTTGAACGCCTCCCCAGATACACCAATCGTCCTTGCCCTGCCTCCGCCCAGCCTCGAAATGGCGCTTCAGGCGATCCGTCTCGGAGCATTCGATCTGTTGATCCTCCCCACTACTATGGAGACCGTCAAGGACCTCCTAGTCCGGGCGCGCACTCTCCGGCAGGAGAGGGTATTGCGGAGGCTGACGGCTGTTTCACAGCTCTCCATGTGGTTCGCTCATGAGGTCAGAAATCCGCTAACCGGGATCCTGGCAAGTGCCCAGTTATCGATCGAGGGGTCTACCTCGTCCGATCCCGCCCAGCGATTTCTCAAGATCATCGTGGAAGAGGGAAACCGCCTGGAGCAATTCCTCAAGCGCCTGACCGAGGTTGGGCGGGACTCTCGGGGGTCGGTCGTTCCGGTTGACCTGAATGGCGTGGCGGAGCGAGCATTAGCCTGCGTGGTTCCGCAGATGATGGCGCAAGACATTCGATTGCAGCGAAGATTCGACTCACAGTTGCCGGAAGTTCGGATCGACGTGGCGCGCGTGGAGCTGGCCATCTCCCGCATGATTGCCATCGCCACAGAGGCGATGCCGACGGGCGGAGTGTTGACTATCACGACTCGCCATCGACCAGAGGAGGAGGTGATCGAGCTGGAGGTCACCGATACTGCTCTCGTGGTCGGTCTGGAGCGCGAACAGCAGCTCTTCGATTCGTGTATGTCCGCGATGCTGCATGGGGCTGGGGCTGGGCTGGCCTTCGTACTGCAGACCTTCGCTGCCGACGGGGGCGAATTGTCGTTGCGGGTTCATGATCAGGGGTGCAGCACCCTAGTGCGACTACCTCTTAACGGACGTTGAGGACGACGCAGATGGCCCTTATTCTCATTGTTGATGACGAGAAGAACCTGAGGCTGACGCTCTCCGAGGCCTTGCAGCGGGAGGGCCACACCGTCCTCACTGCCGCCGATGGTGCCGAGACGATGGAGATCTGCCGACGGGTCTCCCCGGATCTCATCCTGCTCGATCTGATCCTGCCGGACATGAACGGCATCCAGCTTTTGAAGCAGATCTGGCGAGCTTCAGGTCCGCCCATCATCATCGTGACCGCATACGGTGAGATTCGAAGCGCCGTGGAGGCAATGAGGAACCACGCCTACGATTATGTGTGTAAGCCGTTTGACCTGGAGGAGCTCAGGCTGACCCTTCATCGCGTGCTGGAGGAGGTGCGGACCCGTCACGAGGTCGAGCGGCTGCACGGGATTGGTGAGGGGGAGTACCGGTGCGGGGTGTTCATTCGAAAATCGGAGGCGGCAAAGACTCTCTGGCAGGTAGTGAAGCAAGCCGCTGCCAGTTCAACCCGTATCGTCTTACTTCAAGGCGAGACGGGGACCGGGAAGGAGCTGGTGGCGAAGGCCCTCCACTACGAGTCTACGCGCCGCGCGCATCCCTTTGTCGATCTCAACTGTGCCGCCATTACCGAGCATCTGTTCGAGAGCGAGCTCTTCGGGCACGAACGTGGCGCCTTTACTGACGCAAAAGGAACCAAGCGAGGCCTTTGCGAACTGGCCCACCAGGGGACGCTGTTTCTGGACGAGATTGGCGAGATGGCTCTGGGTCTTCAGGCCAAGTTCCTTCGCTTCCTCGAGGAGTGGAGATTCCGACGTGTCGGGGGGGTGCATGACGTCCAGGTCGATGTACGGGTGGTAGCGGCAAGTAACCGGAACCTCAAGGATCTGGTGGCCCAGGGGAAATTCCGGGAGGACCTCTTCTACCGGTTGAACGCGATTCAGATCGCCCTCCCCCCCCTGCGCGAGCGCGCGGCCGATATCGTGCCGCTGGCCACCTCTTTTCTGCAATCGAGCAATGCGGCCTTTGGGAAAAGGGTGCTGGGGTTTACGCCGGATGTCGAGCGGCGATTCGAGTGGTACGCTTGGCCAGGGAATGTGCGACACCTCCGAAATGTCGTCGATTATCTGGTGATGATGGAAACCGAAGAGTTCATCCAGCCGATTCACCTGCCACTAGAGATCGCCGATGTGGAGGGGACCCAAGAAGCTGGTCCTGAGCTCAGTCGAAGGGCCAGGATTATCGATCCGGCCGCTACTGTGCCGATGGCGCCAGGGTCCTTCGACCAGGCTCAGGACAGGCCTGGTGGCAGCGCCACTGCCTGTGGCGAGCCTGGTCGAACCAGCAGCCCGCGTCAAAGTCTGGCTGAGGTGGAACGAGCCTATATCGACCGAGTTCTCAAGGAGGCCGACGGCAACAAGACAGAGGCGGCGAAGATTCTGGGCATCTCAAGGCAGACGCTACGGGCCAGACTTTCGCTCGACTCCCAGTGTAGTGTCTCAAAGGTAGTTTAACAATGAACCCGTTCGGACTGAGCCTGTCGAAGCCTAGTTTACGCACCCTTCGACAAGCTCAGGGTGAACGTATACTGTAAAGGCATTTACGGGACACTACACCAGCATAGTTCGGGTAGTAGTAGCCCGCAGGGGGATGGCCGATCCCCCTACTTCTCTGTGACAGGTTGGAAAGGAGCGGCGGCCTTAGTAGGCGTCGTCAGGTACCGCACCAGGATGCTGATCCGGCGATTGGCGGTATCGAGCGGGTCCTTCGAGTTCAGGAGGTCCTGGTCCGCGAAGCCGATCACACGGGCCACCTGGTTCTGTCGCAGCCCCGACTCCACTATCGCGCGCCTGGCGCTGTTGGCCCGGTCTGTCGAAAGTTCCCAATTCGAGTAGTCCGGTTTGCTGTTGTTACTGTAAGGACGGGCGTCTGTGTGCCCTTCGAGGACCACCTGGTTCGGAAGCTTGGATACCTCCTTCGCGATCGCCGCGAGCAGCTCTCGGGTGACCGGCTTCAGTCGGGACGAGCCGAGATCGAAAAAGCTGTCACGGCTGCCCTCGATAAGCTGCACGCGAAGCCCATCGTTGGTGATCTCGATTCGAATCTGGTCTTTAAGGGCCTCCAGCGTCGGAATTCGCTGGATGGCCCGTTCGAATTGCGCCGCCGCCTCCTCAAGGTGCTCACGGTCCAGCGTGTCCGTCTCGGGCGGTTTCATGTCCTCCAATTCCCGGGATGAACCCGGGGTTGAATGGCCTCCTTGAGAGAGGAGTGCCGGGCCCCCCTTCGACTGGAGGCCCCCGGGTGAGCCGCCTTTCGAGAAGTTCGTTGGGTCCTTGAAGTATCCGGACACCGCCTCCTTGACCGACTTGCTCTGACCGACGATCCAGAGCACGATGAACAGGGCCATCATTGCCGTCACAAAGTCGGCATAGGCCACCTTCCAGGCCCCTCCGTGATGGGCGGCATGGCCGCCTTTCTTCTTGACGATCCTGCGTGAACCGCCGTCGTTCTCCTTCTCTGAGGTAGTACTCATGCCGACGCCTTGATGGGTGTCCCCTTGCAGGCCGACTCCATCTCCTGGTTCGATGGCCGGTCGTAACTGAAGATGACGCGCCGACCAAACTCAACAGCGACGATGGGTGGCGCGCCGCGCGAGAACGCGACCAAACAGGCTTTGATGCAGGACAGGTACTTCCCTTCGCTCTGCACCTGGAGTTCCAGGCTCTGGGCCAGCGGCTGAATGACGCCGTAGGACATCAGGATGCCGATGAATGTACCGACGAGGGCGGTGGCGACCTTGTGTCCGATCTCCGCCGGTGGGCCGTCGATCGCCTGCATGGTGATGACGATACCGAGGACGGCGGCGACGATACCAAGACCAGGAAGGCTATCGCCGACCTTGTTCATGATCCCAGGGGTCTGGGCGCCCTCGTCATGATGCGTCTCCAGTTCGGTCTCCATAATGGTCTCGAGTTCGTCGGAATCCACGGCTCCGTCTACCACGAGACGCAGTGAGTCGCAGAGAAAGGTCATCGCGTGGTGCTTCTTGACGAATCCCTTATACTTAGAAAAGATCGGGCTCTTCTCGGGGGCCACGAGGTCCGAGTCGATGGCGGTGAATCCCTCCCGTTTGGCCTTCGTGAAGAGGTCGTGCATCACCTGCAGAACCTCCAGATACGCCGCCTTGCCCAAGCCTGCTCCTAATAAGCCGATGAGCTGGCGAATGAGGATCATGAGGATTTTTAAGGGAACGGCGATGAGCAGACCGCCAATCACGGCGCCGCCGATAATCAGAAACTCTACCGGCTGGACAAGGACCAAAAAAGGCCCCCCCTCGAGCATGAAGCCGCCGATAACGGTCCCGAAGACCACAACGATTCCAATGATCGCTAGCACCGCGTCTCCTTGTAGTCTAACGAGTGTAGGAACTGCGCAACCCTTGGTAGTTCATCGGTAAGCCGTCTATAGAACTTGATAGGATTGTTTCGAAAGCCCCTCACTCGTCCTCTCCCCATCCAAACCTCTACGATCTACCTTGACGTGTGGGTTTCTGGGTGGTCAGCTTCTTTCCGCTCGGCTATATTCTGGCCGCTGATCCCATTATGAAGCCCTCAGCCATTCCATAATCCCTCCCGAATCGTGACCGTTTGACGCATATTACGACCCGCATATGGCAATTGTGGCTGTCTCACGTTTGGCACTCTGCTTGCTTCATCGCACTTCAAGGCCTGAGGTGTAAGACGTGAATAGAGGTGCGCGAAGAAGCGGGCAGGGGATCAGGCGCCTACATACCCGTTGAGCCGGAAAGGAGGAGACGAGAAGATGCGAGTGCTGATCGTGGACGACTCTGCGACGATGCGGCGAATCGTCAGGAATAACCTTAAATTCGCGGGCTATGACGATGCCGTAGAGGCGGGAAATGGGGTGGAGGGCCTCGCCTGTCTATCGGCCAACCCGATCGGCATGGTCGTCACCGACTGGAACATGCCTGAGATGAACGGCATCGAGTTCGTGAAGGCCATCCGTTCGAATGACCAGTACAAGAACCTCCCGGTCCTGATGATTACGACGGTGGCGGAGCGAGAGAATATCATGATTGCGCTCGCGGCTGGGGTCAGCAATTACATTGTCAAGCCGTTCGACGCCGAGACCCTCAAGAATAAGCTCGAGCAGATACTGACTACTGCCTGATGACCGCCGTGCCCCACTACCGGAACAGGAGGCGCCCGTGAGCAACGTCTCAATCAGTGCAGATCTCTCCAGCGACACCCTCTCCGACTTGATGCAGGAGGCCTTTCAGGGCTTTACGGGGGCGTCAGAACGGCTCGAAAAGGCCTATGCTGCTCTTCAGGAGCAGGTGACGGCCCTCAACCTTGAACTGAATGATACCAACCACCGTCTGACCCAAAGCCTGCAGGAGAACGCCCGGATTCGCCACTACCTTTCGAATCTTCTTAAGAGTATTGAAAAGGGGATCGTTGTCGTCGATACCGCTGGTCAGATTACACTGTGGAGCGGTGGGGCGGAGAGGCTGACTGGCTTCGCGGCTGCTGAGGTGTTGGGCGAGCGGATCGATCGTTTCCTCGGTGAAGATGCGGCGGCGCTCCTTCACGGTTTCATCGAGGAGGGGTGTGAGGACAAGAGAGAGGGGCGGATCGTAAGGAAGGATGGGTGCATCCTGGAGGCTGAGATCGGCGCGTCACCGATCCGCGATGAGGGCGGAAGGATGTTGGACACCCTTCTGGTCTTCGATGACATCACGGAGCGGAAATGGGTGGAGGAGCGACGACGGCGATCGACCGCGCAGGCCGGGTTGGAGCAGATGGCGGTCACCATTGCCCACGGGATTCGGAATCCGCTGGCGTCGATAGAGCTGTTGGCCACGATCCTCGCCGAGGAGGCCGAGGCCGATATCCGGAAGAGCCGGCTTGCCCATGGCATCCAGGCAGGCGTCGCCTCCGTGAATACGATCCTGAGCAACCTGTTGGTCTTCACCAGGCCCGTCGAGCCCCGCTTGAGGGCGTTCGAGCTGCACGGGGTCATTGAGGAGGCGCTCAGCACGGCATCGTACGCCCTCAAGGAGCGGCAGATCGATCTTATCAGACTGTATGACGGAGGTCTCCTCGATATCGATGGCGATCGAGAACTGTTGAAACAGGTCTTCCTGAACCTCATTCTGAATGCCGTTCAGGCCATGCCGTCTGGTGGCACACTGAGGATCAGCGCCAGGGGCCCAATAGTGCGTTCAGCGTCAGTGCGTCACGCTATAGACGCTATAGACGCAAGAGTGGAGGTCAAGGTGTCGGATAGTGGGTGCGGCATTGGCGAAGAGAACCTGGAGAAGGTGTTCCTGCCGTTCTTTACCACGAAGCCGAAGGGTGCTGGGCTTGGCCTGGCCATTGTCGAACGGATCCTGGAACGGCACGGGGCCAGGGTGAGCCTGGAAAGTCGGATAGGGGACGGGACCACCTTTACCATCCTGTTCAGGAGCCGTGGCCAGACCATGGCGTCCTCCCAGAGAGGAATCTGACATGAAGTCTCGTATCCTGGTAGTGGACGATGAGCCATTGGTGCGGACCGCCCTGTCGGAGACGATCCGGCGGAAGGGATTCGAAAGCGTCATGGCCTGCGACGGGGAGGATGCGCTGATCCAGTTCAAGCGCACCCCCACCCCGTTGATCTTCGCTGATGTCCGGATGCCCAGGATGGACGGGCTTGAGTTTCTCCGACAGATCAGAACAATGGAGTCTCCCCCCCGCGTTGTCTTGATCACGGCATACGGGTCGGTGGAGACGGCCGTCCAGGCGATGAAGGAGGGGGCCTATGACTTCCTCATGAAGCCGTTTTCGGCGAAGAGGGTCGAGGAGATTTTGGAACGGGCCTTAGGGTCTGAGACGCCTCATCCGGTGGACGGACTGCCCTCCGCCTTCGTTAGCCGCGACCCCAAGACGCTGAATCTGCTGGCCACCCTCAAGCGGGTAGCTGACGACTCGGCGTCGATCCTCATCCAGGGCGAGAGCGGCACGGGCAAGGAGCTCTTCGCACGTCAGGCGCACCTCTGGAGCAGAAGGTCCCAGGGGCCCTTTGTCGCGGTCAACTGCGCGGCGATCCCGGAGTCGCTCTTGGAGAGTGAGCTGTTTGGTTACGAGCGCGGCGCCTTTACGGGGGCGATCACCCGTCGCGTCGGGAAGTTTGAAGCGGCTGACCGCGGCACCCTGCTGCTCGACGAGATCAGCGAGATGCCGGTGACGCTACAGGCCAAGCTGCTCAGAGCGTTGCAAGAGCGAACTATCGACCGAATCGGCGGGTCTCGGCCGGTCGAGATCGACATTCGTATCGTGGCGACCACCAATCGGGATCTCAAGGAGGAGATTCGCCATGGGCGCTTTCGCCCGGATCTCTACTACCGGTTAGCGGTCGTCCCGATTGTCCTTCCGCCGCTTCGCGAGCGGAAAGGCGACATCCCGCTTCTGGCGCGACATTTCCTGATGCGCTATGCCAGCGCGACCGGAAGCCCGGCGCGAGAGATCTCACCCTCGGCGATCAAGCGATTAGAGGGGTGGTCGTGGCCCGGCAACGTGCGCGAGCTAGAGAGCTGCATCCATCGGTCGATTCTCCTGTGCAATCGGACCCGGCTTGAGCCCGCCGATCTGCTGCTGGAAAATCTGCTCGATCTGGCGACCACCGATCAGATCGAGCCTGCGGGCGGCGGCTCGTTTCGCGCCATGGAGAAGCAACTGATTCTGGAGACGCTGGCCAAGGTCGGCGGTAATCGGATGAAGACGGCTGAGGTCCTTGGTGTGAGCGTCCGGACGATTCGGAACAAGCTGCGTGACTATCGAGAAGAGGGGAAAACTTTGCCGATCATTGGTCGAGATCTTTCCACCTCTCTGGCTTCTGTCCAGGAAAACTCCTGAATAATATGGATCCCTTCATGGCACATCTCTTGCTACTCCTCGTATTCTAGCGGGGGCGCAGACCCTTTAGACGGGAGGATGACGAATGCAACTACTGTTCGATGAGACCACAAGGCTGTTGAGCGAGATGATTCGGGCGGCTTCCCTGCGACACCAAGTCCTCTCCCGGAATATCGCGAATATCGACACGCCCGGCTATCGCCCGATGGAGGTGAGCTTCGGTGAAGAGCTCAAGCTGGCGGCGGATGTGGGCGACGCTGGCGCCACTATCGTCAGGACCACCGTGGTGGCTGATCCAGTCGCCGGCGCAGGGCGATACGATGGCAACGCGGTCGATCTCGATCGCCAGATGGCGAAGATGGCGGAGAATGCGTTGTGGCACAATATCATGATCCAGACCCTGAACTCACGGATGAATCTTCTGCGGACCGCTATACGGGGCGGGTAAGGAGGAAGCGGCATGGGATCGATCTTCACGTCGATGGAAATTAGCGCGACGGCCTTAGCGGCCCAGCGGGTTCGAATGAACCTCATCGCCGAGAATCTGGCCAACGCTGAAGTGACGCGTACCCCTGCCGGTGGGCCATACCGCCGTAAGGGAGTGGTGCTTGGCGCGCGCCAGACCTCCGCCTTCGAGGGGCTCTTGAACGCGAACGTCACGCCTGGGGGGGTCGAGGTGGTCAATATCGTCGAGAGTCAGGCGCCACCCACCCTGGTCTATAATCCAGCGCACCCTGATGCCGACGCCAAGGGATATGTGGCAATGCCCACGATCAACCCGATGATGGAGATGGTGGACCTGGTCTCGGCGTCCCGCGCCTACGAAGCGAATGTCTCGGCGATCCAGATCGCGAAGAATATGATGGCGAAGACGCTGGAGATCGGGCGATAGGGGCGCTGTTTGCTGCGCCCTCTTCGGGCAGGGCAAGCCCTGCCCCTACGGGCTAAAGGAGTCATATGATGGCAAGCAATCCGATCCTGCCGGTGGGGCCGAGCCATGGGTCGTTCATCCTACCTGAGCCCAAAGCCGGCGCCAGCGGAGAAGGCTCGTTCGCCGGCCTTTTGAGAGAGGCCGTGACCCAGACCGAAGGGCTCCAGCATGAGGCTGACGCGCTCGTCGAGCAGGTGGCCAGAGGGCATTCCGGTGACCTCGCCACAACGATGATCGCCATCGAGAAGGCGCAGATCTCCTTTCAACTCATGCTCCAGGTTCGGAACAAGGTAGTTGAGGCGTACCAGGAGATCATGCGGATGCAAGTATGAAGAGGAGGCAGGAGACGCGCGCACTGCTGCGCTCCTGACAATGGATGCCTGACGCCGTCACGAGGATCGTCGAGTCGCTCAAGCAGGTGTGGACCGGGTTAGGCCTACCCGGGCGGGCGCTGGTGGCGCTGGTGGGAGGAGGGGTCCTCACGGCGCTCCTCTGGACCACCTTCTCCACCAACCGGCCTGACATGACTACCCTCTTCTCACAACTGAACCCCTCCGACGCCGGCACGATCGTCGAGGAACTGAAGAGTAGCAAGATCCCCTACCGGGTCGCCGATGGAGGGACCAGGATCCTGGTCCCATCCAGCGTCGTCCACGAGACCCGGCTCCGCCTGGCGACCCGTGGCCTACCGCAAGGCGGAGGGGTAGGCTTCGAAATCTTTGATCGCACGACGATTGGGACGACCGATTTCGTGCAGCGGCTCAACTATCAGCGTGCGCTCCAAGGCGAACTCTCCCGGACGATCGGGCAGATCAAGGAGGTCACGGCTGCCCGCGTTCATCTCGCTCTCCCCCAACCCTCCGTCTTCACCGAGCAGGAAAAGCCCGCGACCGCCTCAGTCGTTCTGAACCTCCGTCCTGGTGGGCGCCTGACGCCTGAGCAGGTCAGGGGGATCGTGCATCTGGTCTCGAGCGCAGTGGAGGGGCTCAATCCCGATCGAGTGACGGTGATCGATACGTCTGGGAAGTTGATCGTGCGGCCGGCCGAGAATGGGCTCAGCCAGACCAGCAGCAAGCAATTCGAGATGCAGGAGGGCGTCGAGGCCGATCTGGAGCGCCGCATCCGAACCATGCTCGAAGAGATCCTTGGTCCGAATAAGGCTACGGTACGGGTCGCCGCTCAGATGGACTTTACCAGTGTGGAGCGGACAGAGGAACGATTCGACCCGCGGGGCGTGATCAAAAGCGAACAGCGGACGACGGAGACCCAAAACAGCTCCACGACGGCACCGGCAGCGGTGGCGGCTGGGGCCGCCTCGAATGTTCCCAGTGAGACCGCCGCGCAGCCCACGTCGGGTCAGAACACCGCCAAAACGATCAAGGAGGCCGAGACTATCCAGTACGATGTGGGCAAGGTCTTCGAGCGGAAGGTCTTCTCGCCGTGGGAGTTGAAGCGGATTTCGGTGGCGGTCATGGTGGACGGGAGCTCCAAGGTGGTCGCGGACGGGAAGGGCGGCGAGCGGAAGGAGTACGTTCCTCGAAAACCTGAAGAGATCGAGAAGATCAAGGTAGTCGTGAAGAATGCTGTCGGATTCAACGCCTCTCGGGGGGACGAGGTCGAGGTGGTGGAATTTCCCTTCGATACGTCGGCCATGGAAAAGGAGCGGACTCTCATGGAAGAGGGGGAGCGTAAGGCCTTCTGGTACTCGTTGGCAACGCAGGCCGGGATGGCCATCGGTGTCCTCCTCGTCCTGCTCTTTGTCCTGCGTCCGCTGATCCGGGCACTCAAGGGACGCCGTCTGCCGGCGCTCGATGCGCCGAGGACATTCTCGATATCGCAGCCGAGTACTACCGCTTTCGGGGAAGGGCCTCCGCAAGTCCGGGCGCTCGACACCGTCCAAGACGATCCGCTCAGACAGGGGCTGATGGAGCTGGCCACTAAGCAGCCGACCGTAGTGGCTCAGCTCGTACGGGCCTGGATGGTGAAGAAGCCGTTATGACCTCCATCGAGACGCTGAGTGGTCCCCAGAAGGCCGCCGTGTTGTTGCTGACGCTTGGGGTTGAGGCGGCGGCTCCGATCTTCAAGGAGCTCGAAGAGGAGGATATCGAGGCCATCACCTCCGAGATCGCCCGAATGAAGAACGTCTCCGCGAAGGCATCGGTTGCCGTGATCGAGGAGTTCCAGCAGATGGCCCGCGCGCAGGAGTATATGTCCAGCGGCGGGATTCGCTACGCACAAGAGGTCCTCGAAAAGGCCCTTGGTAAGACTAAGGCCGGGGAGATCATCACCCGCCTCCAGGGCCTGAGGGGGGCCCACTTTTTCACCGCCCTCAAGAAGGTGGAACCCCGGTTCCTACTTGACTCGGTTCGGCAGGAGCACCCACAGACCATTGCGGTTGTCCTCTCCTACATGGATCCACAGCTCTCCTCCAGCGTGTTGGCAGGCCTGTCCGCAGAGATCAGAGCGGATGTGGTCATTCGGATTGCCAACATGGACAAGACAAACCCTGAGATGATCGGCGAGGTCGAGCAGATCCTGCTTGCTCGCCTCTCCTCCGTGGTCAACCAGGAGGTCTCTATCAGCGGGGGGGTTAATCAGGTGGCGGAGATCTTAAACGCTATGGACCGCAACAGCGAACGCGGCGTGTTCCAGGCTCTGGAGGAGAGCGATCCCTCCATGGCGGCCGAGATCCGCAAGTTAATGTTCACCTTCGATGATGTGATACGGGTGGATGACCGTGGTATTCAGCGCGTCCTCAAGGAGGTGGACCAGAAGGAACTGGCCCTTGCGATGAAGGCAGCCGGCCCGGAGGTAGCGGAGAAGGTCTTCAAGAATATGTCGGAGCGGGCAGGCGCGCTACTCAAGGAGGAGGTTGAGTATCTGGGGGCGGTCAAGCTCCGGGATGTGGAGTCGGCCCAGCAGAAGATCGTCGGCGTCGTACGCCGCCTCGAGGAGGCGGGAGAGATCATCGTTCAGGGGCGCGGCGGAGGCGCGGCGGATGAGATCATTGTCTAAGATCGTCATGGCCGGAGAGGGTGGGTGGGTGCCGGCCTCGTTCAAAGAGTTGCCCCGGACGCTGAGTCAAGAGGCTCGCAGAGCATCAGCTATAGACCAGGATCCCGCTGTGTCGGGGTATGAGTCGATCCGAGCGGCCGATCGCGAGGCTGAGACGATCTTACTGTCGGCTCGTGAGGTGGCGCAGCAAATCGAGCAGGAGGCCTACCGGGAGGGCCGCGCGAAGGGCCGGCAGGAAGCGATGGACGAGTTACAGCGTCGGTTCGAGCCGCTGGATGCCCTGCTGCGGGAGGCCTGCCGAGAGGTCACGGCGGCTCGCCAGGCCATCATCACGAATGCGGAGGGGGAGTTGATCGACCTCGCTGTAGCGGTCGCGGAGCGAGTGCTACGGTCCGAAGTTGGGGCGCGCAGGGAGGCTGTAGTGCCGATCGTCAGGGCTGCCCTAGAGGCCGCCGGGAGCCGGGTGGTCATGGCCATCCGAGTCAACCCTGGCGACGTTGAACTACTGACTGAGCATCGAGGGGAATTGCTTGGAGCGCTGGAATCGGCGCGGCTCATCTCGGATCCCGCGATCGCGTCCGGGGGATGCGTGGTGGAGGTCGAGGGTGGTCTCGTCGACGCGCGCCTGGAGAGCCAGCTTCAGGAGGCTGCTCGTCTGCTCGGGAGGGACCAGATCTCATGAGCGACGCTCGGTTCGATTGGGGTCTTGCCCGCACCCGAGTGGCCAAGGCCGAGCTCATTCGATCCATTGGAAAGGTGACCAAGGTTGTTGGGTTGGTGGTGGAGGCGGTTGGGCAGGAGGCGTTCATCGGTGAGTTGTGCCGAATCCGTTCGGCAAGGAGCCACGATATCTGGGCGGAGGTGGTAGGGTTTCGTGAGGAGACCCTGCTCCTGATGCCGTTTGGTGAGATTGCCGGGATCCGCCCAGGGAGCGAGGTCGTGGCAGTCGGCCGCCCGTTCGAGGTTCCGGTGGGACGCGCAATGCTGGGTCGGGTGGTCAACGGATTGGGCCGCCCAATCGACGGTAAGGCCATGCTGGAGGTCGAGGCTCGCTGTTCCGTTCACCGTCATCCGCCCTCACCCATGACGCGCGTTCCCATCGTCGAGCCGCTTCCAACCGGGATCCGGGTGATCGATGGGTTACTCACATGCGGCAAGGGACAGCGCGTGGGCATCTTCGCCGGCAGCGGCGTTGGGAAGAGTACCCTTCTTGGCATGATCGCCCGCTACACTGAGGCCGACGTCAACGTCATCGCTCTCGTGGGGGAGCGTGGGCGTGAGGTTCGAGAGTTTATCACCAAGGATCTGGGAGAGGATGGACTGAATCGCTCGGTGGTGGTGGCGGCCACCTCCGACGAGCCATCGCTACTGCGCCGGCAGGCGGCGTACGTTGCGACGGCCATTGCCGAATATTTCCGGGATCAGGGAAAGCACGTCCTGCTGATGATGGACAGCCTCACACGGTTCGCGCTGGCCCAGAGGGAGATCGGTCTGTCGGTTGGAGAGCCCCCTACGACGCGAGGCTATCCGCCTTCGGCATTTGCGCTGCTGCCTAGGCTCCTGGAACGAGCCGGCACCGCCGATCATGGCGGGAGCATCACGGGGCTCTATACGATCCTCGTCGAAGGGGACGATATGAACGAGCCGGTTGCCGATCATGCCCGGGCCATCCTGGATGGCCATATCGTCCTCACCAGGGAGCTGGCCGAGCGGAATCACTACCCGCCGGTCGATTTCCTCGCGAGCGTCAGCCGGTTGATGCCGGCTGTAGCGGCCCGGGAGGTGAGAAGCGCGGCTGCCAGGCTCAAGGAGCTGCTCGCGGCCCATCGGCAGGCCCAGGACCTGATCAATATCGGGGCATACGTATCAGGGAGCAGTCCGAAGGTAGATGAAGCGTTGCGACACATGGCGCAGATCGAGGGGTTCCTCCGGCAATCGCCGGACGAACGCGCGGACTTCTCACGGACGGTGGAGCAGTTGCTGACCCTGTTTGCGCCGGCTGTCGCCGCCGAGGCAACGCCACGGCGCAAGGGGCCAGACCCCAGGCTGGAGGCATCGTACCTGGCCTCCGCCTCATTGGCCGCGACCGGGTCTGGAGCGACCCAGGTGGTCGCATAGGGGAGGACGGGCGGAATGAAGCGATTTCGCTTTTCCCTTCAATCGGTTCTCGCCGTCAGAGAGGCGAAGGTGGATCAGGCGGTGGCCGCGTTGGCTGAGCGACAGCGGAGCTGCCGAGCGTTGCGCGAACGGATGATAAGGCTCAGGGGGGCCGAGGCGGAGACGCTGGCGGAGTTGGCGATGGGACAGGGTAGCACCGAATCCGAACCATCAATGCTGCCGGTCCGTCGCGCCTACCTGCTGGGCATCGGGGAGCAGATCAAGGCGCTCGAGGTAACGCTCACCGCGGAAACTGCAGAGGTAGTCAGGCTCAGGCAGATCTTGCTGGAGTGCTCGAAAGAGGAGCAGGTCATCGAGCACCTCAAGAAGCGGAAGATCAAAGAGTTCCGTGTTGAGATGGCCCGTGAGCAGCAGGCTGAGATCGATGAGGCGGCTGGCGGACGATGGGCGGAGCAAACCTTCAGGGGGTCTATCTCGTGAAAGGTCGAATCGCGCTGTATGCTGGATACTTCGTGGCAATGCTCCTACTCGCCGCCTACTTTACCGGCGTCCTGCAGGAGGGCATTCTCCCACGCTTCCGTCATCAAGAGGCTACCGATAAGCATAATGAGCAGTCGGCAGTCAGCGATCAGCACTCAGCTTCACAGAAGTCAGACGAGGCTCCCGTGACGGGATCAGCGCCTGAAGGCCAGGCTCTCTCACAATCGCCGGAAGATAAGCCTGCTGTCACGCCGACACCACAGAAGCCTGTAGAGAGCGTATCGAATCCATCAAAGCAGACCTCTGTCTCGACGGAGCCGCCCTCACCGCCGCCTCCAGGCGATCCAGAGAAGCCCGTCCTGAGCCGAGTCGGAGGATCGGCTACCGCCGCCGATCGGCAGGAGAAACTGCTGGCGGAGAAGCGGGCCGAGCTCTTGCAGTTGGAGGAGCAGATCCGCAAGCGGAAGGAAGAGAGTGAGACCGAGGGGAAATGGATCGCAGAGCTGAAGGCGTCCGGCGCGAAGCTCACGAAGGAGCGGGACGCCCGACGAGAGGCCGGGATCAAAAAGCTGGCCAAGCTGTACGAGGGTATGGAACCAGAGGCCGCGGCATCGATTTTGAGCAAGCTGGATAAGAACATGGCGGCGGAGGTACTCGTCTCGATGAAGGATCGACAGGCCTCGAAGGTACTGGCGGCGATGAACGGGCAAAAGGCGAGAGATCTCAGCGAACGTCTCCAGGAGGCCAGACTAGACCAAACCGCCGGCCAGGGAAAGGCCCCCTTCGACCAAGCTCAGGGCAGGCTTCGACCCGGCTCAGGACGGGCCGCAGAGGAGACGCCATAATACCGCTCTGGAACGCCGGCCTTGTCGTTGCTCCCGTACTTCAAGGAGTTCCCGCAGGCGTCGCCCCAGAAGGGGCGATCGAATTTCTGCCGTTGTTCGACGAACGTCGATCTGATCAGGACCTCCCTCTACGATGAGACGGACCGCCGTCAGGGCTTTCTCCTGATGAAGGATCGTCAGGGTCGCCTCCGCCGCTTTCCCCTCATCGCCCTCTCCATCGCCGTAATCCCGAGCGAGAACCGTGGCTTTGACCACGCGGGCCAGCTCATTGCG
>JANGEZ010000029.1:0-3792 GCA_031838355.1 Candidatus Methylomirabilis sp. bin48
CGGGCCGATACTCTGTCTCGATCGGGTCAAAGTGACATACGACGGCATGCTGGCCCTTGACGCGCCGTCATTTGAGGTTCAGGAGGGGCAGATTCTGGCCGTCATCGGCCCAAACGGGGCCGGCAAATCGACGCTGCTTCGACTCCTCGGATTTTTGGAGCACCCCACTGAAGGGCGCGTCCTCTTCAGGGGTCAGCCAGTCCAGCCGTATAGCAATCTGCTGATGGTCCGCCGCCGCATGGCCAGCGTCTTTCAGGAGCCATTGCTGACCGATGGAACCGTGGAGGCAAACGTGGCCCTCGGGCTCAGGCTCCGGCGCGTCGATTCAGCCGAGGTCAGCAGGCGCGTTCAGGAGAGCATGGCCACTCTTGGCATCGGGCATCTGGCCAAACGGCGGACCCGAACCCTTTCGGGCGGCGAGGCTCAAAGGGTGAGCCTGGCGCGGGCCCTGGTCCTCGACCCGGAGGTCTTCCTGCTCGATGAGCCGTTCGCAGCCCTGGACCCTCCGACCCGCGAGGGGCTACTGGGTGATCTTAAGACGATTCTCGATAAGAGACGGATCACCACGATCTTCGTGACGCACGACCGGAATGAGGCGTTGGCGCTTGGCAGTCAGGTCGCCGTCATGATTGGTGGTCGGGTGCTGCAGGTGGACATGCCGGAGCGAGTCTTTGCCGAGCCGATCAACGAGGAGGTGGCCCGTTTCGTGGGCATTGAAACGATCCTGAGGGGCCACGTGCAGTCCGTGAGCCAGGGGCTTGCCACCGTCGAGGTCCCGGGGTGGGCCCTGGAAGTGGCAGTGCCATTGACACCGGGGGAGCGCGTGCTGGTCTGCCTCCGGCCGGAAGAGATCACGCTCTTCCCTCGCGGGGCGATCCTGACCACCTCCAGCGCACGAAATCAGCTCTGCGGACGGGTGGTCCGCCATCTGCCGGCCGGCTCCACCTATCGGGTGACGATCGACTGCGGTGTCCTGATCGTGGCGGCAGTCACCCGGCAGTCGTGGGAGCTACTCGGCTTGCACGACGGGGCCGACGTTGTTGCCGCCTTCAAGGCAACCGCTCCTCATGTCATCCACCGCGCCTGACGGTATTGTCCTTGACTTCCGTCCCATGGTTTGGTAGGTTAAAAATAAAATGGGGTGGCCCTCACAACATATGCCTGCCTTTACGTATAAGCAGTCCAGCCTGCCAACGCTGAGAGGCGATCGTCAGTGCGAGCCTTTTGGTGTCGGGCTCCATTCGTCTGCGAGATATCGCCATCGCGGTCAAAATCCACCCGAGAGGAGGTAACGATGGAAGAGACGGAAACACAACTCTTTGCTCGTCTCAGGGAGGAGAATTCGGAGTTTCAGCGGCTAGCCGAGAAACATCGAGAATTCGATCTGAAGATCAGCGAGTTCGACCGAATCTATTACCTGACGAGCGAGCAGGAGCGAAAGCGGAAGGAGCTACAAAAGCAGAAGCTGACAATCAAAGACCGGATGCACGTGATTATGCATCAATTCCGGCGCAACCACACGCCGACTACGTCCCAAAAATGAAACGGCTGACTCACGTCGACCGACATGGCCAGGCCCGCATGGTCGATATCAGCGAGAAGGATGAAACCAGACGGGAGGCTGTGGCCAGAGGCACAGTCACCATGCAGCCCGTGACCCTTCGCATGATCCAGAAAGGGATGGTCCCGAAGGGCGATGTCCTGGCCGCTGCCAGGCTCGCCGGGGTCATGGCGGCAAAAAGGGTGCCTGACCTCATTCCGCTCTGTCATTCTCTCCTGCTCTCCAGCGCCGAGGTCGAGTTTACGCCGGTCGAGAAAGCCGGCCGCCTCGACATCGAATCACGGGTCAAGGTTACGGGACGAACCGGGGCAGAGATGGAGGCCCTCGCTGCTGTGACTATAGCAGCGCTGACCGTCTATGACATGTGTAAGGCGGTGGACAAGGAGATGGTGATCGGCTCAATCCGTCTGATCGCGAAGACAGGGGGGAAGAGTGGGGTGTATCGTCGGCTTGGCGAGAACGGAGCCGGGGGCTGAAAGGCCCCTGTAAGGGATTAAGGACCCCGGCACACAGCTCGGCGATTAGGATGCCTTTAGGACTGACAACAACGTTCATTTACACCACGCGGTTCTTGGAATTCGACTATGGACCGGGGCATCCCCTTCGCAATGAGCGGCTGGGGCTAACCTATAATTTGATCAGCGCCTGTGAGTTACTGTCCCTTCCTTCTATCCGCTATGTCGAGTCTGAGCCCGCCACTGACGACGAACTTCTGGTCTTTCTAAAGCCCGACTATCTGAAGGTTCTCAAGGTGGCCGATGCTGGTGACGCTCCTCCGGGAGCATTCCAGTATGGTCTCGGCACCCCAGATAACCCAATCCTGCCGGGAATCTTCCGGTGGTCTGCGCTGGATGTCTCGGGTGTGAAGTTACGGGGTTTAGGGTCCTCGAGGCTTGGGATACGGAACCCGGAACTTTCCGACAAGGCGTATGCCTGAGAGGAGATTCGAGAGGAGGTAGGGCTTCTCAAGAGGTTGGTGTTTCCGCGGCACGGCATTTGATGTCGGACCGCTTTTATCGGTGGGGAGGGCCTATGATGAGGCTATGAGACAGGCTAGACGGGATTGATGATAGGACAGGGCGTCGAGGTGCTGGAGCAGGGCAAAAACTGGTTTCGGTTTGGCAGGAGGCATCCAATGGCATTCCAGGATAGGTCACTAACGTGCGTTGATTGTGGGCAGCAGTTTGTCTTTACCGCGGGGGAGCAGGAGTTTTACGAGCAGAAGGGATTCATGAATGAGCCGAAACGGTGCAAGGGCTGCAAGGCGGTGCGCAAGGGGACAGGCGGCCATGGCGGCCCACGCCAAGAGTTCGAGGTAGTCTGCTCGGCCTGTGGCCAGCAGACCTCTGTTCCTTTCAAGCCGACACTCGACAAACCGGTCTTCTGTAAGCCCTGCTTCGTGGCCAAGCGATCGACAATGGCGTGAGATGGTAACTACTCAGGTAGATAGACTGTAGGCTTTTAGACTGTAGGAACGCGCACAGACGAGCCAGGCGTTTGCCGAATGCGCCGCGAACATGATGGAGACCGAAAAGGTTCTGGGCGCCTTGACTCGGTCCATGCGCCGCGACTAACAGCCTTCAGCCTACAGCCTAAACACCTGAGTAGTTACGTGAGATGTGCAACTCTGAATAGCCTGTCGTTGTAAGCGTGTATGAAGGGCCGGGCGAGTCTATGACAGCCCGGCCCTTCGCCTTCCGAATGGGATCACGGAGGCGATCTCGGAGTTGAATCGAGAGGGGAAGTATGATAGCGTGACGATAAAGCAGCTAACAGCTTTCAGCGATCAGCTATTGGAGGAGGCGGCTTTCGTGGATAGTCGAACGCGGTTGCTCCTCAGGCGGTTCCCTTCAGTCGATGAGTTGTTGCAGGAGCCGTCGATCCGAGAGATGGTTCAGGCGCTGCCGCGCTGGGCGGTCGTTGAGGCGATCCGAGAGGTGCTGGAGCGTTGGCGGCGGATGCTGGCTACCGGGCAGTCCGAATCGGCGCCGGCGGATCTGCCATCCAGGGCCGCTCTGGTTGTCGAGGTAAAGCAGATCGCGCTGCGGCTGAATCGGCCGGCCCTGCGGCGTCTCATTAACGCAACAGGCGTGGTCATCCACACGAACCTCGGTCGCGCCCCGCTCGCCGAGGTCGGAATCGAGCGGATTGTCGAAGTGGCGCAGGGGTACTCGAACCTGGAGTATGACCTCGAACAGGGGGAACGGGGATCCAGGCAGCGCCATGTGGAG
>JANGEZ010000030.1:0-6738 GCA_031838355.1 Candidatus Methylomirabilis sp. bin48
GGTCCTGTTTGGCAATCATCCGATCGCCCGCTTCGGTTGCACATCTTGCCACCAGGGACAGGGGCCGACCCTCGATGTTGAAGCGGCGCACGGCGAGGTCCCTCACTGGGCGCGCCCGCTACTACGTGGCGACTTCGCCCAGACGAGCTGCCGAAAGTGCCATGCCGAAAAGAAGGAGTTTGCGCTGGCGCCCGTCTATTCGCGCGGCAGGCAGATGGTGGAGGAGCTCGGCTGCTTCGGGTGTCACGCGATGGCGGGATTCGAGAAGGTTCAGAAAGTGGGACCGGATCTGACACGGATCGCCAGTAAGGTCGATCCGAGCTGGCTCGCTCGGTGGATCAAAAAGCCAAGAGAGTATCTCCCCAAGACGAAGATGCCCCATTTTGGGCTGTCTGATGATGACGCATTGAACATCACGGCGTATCTTCTTCGTGCTTCTCAGCCTATGCCGGAGCTTCAGGGCGCGTTTAAGGCTCCCACTTCGGTTGAACGTGGAAGGGAGATCGTGAGCTTGGTTGGCTGCCTCGGCTGCCACCGGATCCCTGGCATGGAGGCGAAGGCCCCGCTTGCCGGCGCTCCGCCCGCTGTGGCGTCGATCCATGCCCTTGCAGTTCAGTCGCAAAGCGAAAAAGAAGCACCGGGGGGGGCCGCCAAGACGGCGCTAGAACCGAAACCGATGAAAGCCTGGCTGGTCGCCCCTCCTCCATTGCCGGAGAATCAGGATTTCGCGCCGGATCTCTCAAGGATAGCCAGCAAGGTGAATGCGGACTGGCTCTTCGCCTGGGTCAAGAATCCGAAGCAGTTTCGGCCAACAACCCGGATGCCCGATCTGCGCCTCTCCGACGACGAGGCCCGGGCAGTCACCGCCTTCCTGATGACGCTTGGGCAGAAGCAAAGGGTTGGCGGCCTGGAACAGGAGGTGAAGAAGGCCGAGCGGATCGCGGCGGGTGAGCGTCTGATTCGCAAGCGGGGCTGTTTTGGCTGCCACGACATGAAGGGATTTGAAACGTCGGAGAAGATCGCACCGGATCTCAGCAACTTCAGCCAGAAGCGATTGCTGGAGCTGTTCTTCGGCGAGGCAGTTCAGGTGAAGCAGACCTGGCAGGATTACACCTTCTGGAAGCTGAAGGATCCCCAGATTTACGCCACCGAACGGGTTGAGCAATTGATGCCGAACTTTGGCTTCACCGACGAAGAGGCGAAGACGCTGAGGGTCTTCCTGAAGAGTCTCAGCGCCGAGCGTGTGCAGCCGCAGTTCCAGCGGAGCCTTTCCGACGAGGAACTGGCTATTCAGAACGGGCGGACCCTTGTGAAGCGCTACAACTGCAACGGGTGTCACGTCATCGAGGGACAGGGTGGCGCCATTGCTGCCTTTTACGCCAACGAGACCAGGATTCCGCCTCCTCTTGAGGTGGGAATGATGCATGAGGGGGAGAAGGTCCAGGCCACCTGGCTGTACCAATTCCTTGGGCGGCCTACACCGCTCAGGCCGTGGCTTGACGTCCGGATGCCGACATTCGGCCTCAGCATCGAAGAAGCCACCACCTTAACAAAGTATTTTGCGGTGATGGGCAAGCAGCAGCTTCCCTATGAGTATGTCTCGGTGGGGGAGCCTGACCCGGAGATGATGAAGGCCGGTCGATTGCTGATGTCGAAGGACTACTTTGACTGCTTCACCTGTCACCAGCAGGGCGAGAAGAAGCCCGAGGGCCCACCAGAGGGATGGGCGCCTGATCTCAGTTTGGCCAAGCGCCGCTTACGGCCGATCTGGATCGGTAAGTGGATGAAGGACCCGCAGAAGATCCAGCCCGGAACCAAGATGCCCAGCTACTATCCGGACGGTCCGGACGATATTCTTGAGGGGAAGGAAGACCGGCAAATTCAGGCGATGACTGAACACCTGATGCGCCTGGGGGAGCACTGATTCGTATGATCGGTTCGATAAGAGAAGTCTAACGAAACGGAGTCACACACCGGCAGAAGGAGGCGATGTTCCATGCGCAGGATACGTGAAATGATTGCAGTGATCGTAGCGGTGGGTTGTTTTCTCGGAGCCGCTGCTCAGACGTTAGCCTATGAAGGCGGCACAGTGAAAGATGGTGGGACGATCACCGGGACGATTAAATTCGTCGGAACGCCGCCAGTGAGGAAAGAGCTCCAAGTAACGAAAGATAAGGAGATCTGTGAGAAGAAACAGCACATGAGCTGGGATCTTGTTGTCGGTCCTCAAAAAGGTATCGAAAATGCGGTGGTGAGCTTGATTGATGTGAACAAGGGTGAGAAGTGGGCGATCACGAAAGCAACAGTAGATCAGAATGTGTGTGAATATACGCCTCATGTCGTCGTAGTTCCTACCGGTAGTACGCTGGATATCTTGAACAGCGATGGGATTCTTCACAACATTCATACCTACAGCAAGGCGAACCCTTCAGTCAACAAGGCTCAGCCGAAATTCAAGAAGGTGATGCCTGTACAGTTTGCGAAACCTGAGATTATCAAGGTGACCTGTGATGCCCACAGTTGGATGCTTGGCTGGCTCGTGGTCTCCGACCATCCGTATGTGGCAGTCACGAACGACAAGGGTGAGTTCACCCTCAGTAATGTTCCACCTGGCAACTATAAGCTCGAAGTCTGGCAGGAGACACTCGGCAAGAAGGTGCAGGACGTGACCGTGAAGTCAAAGCAGGAGACCAAGCTCACTATCGAACTGGCAAAGCAGTAGACCGTAACTACTCAGGTAGATAGACTGAAGACTGAAGGCTTTTAGGGGTAGAAACCGAGAAGGTCGTGAATGGCTTGTTTCGCGCCTTGCGAGATAATTTATAGCCTTCAGTCTTCAGCCTAAACACCTGAGTAGTTACTCAAACTCATGGGGGAGAATATGGCGATCGCAAAGAAATATGTGTACTTCTTCGGAAAGGGTCGGGCGGAAGGAAGGGCTGAGCAGAAGAATCTTCTCGGGGGAAAGGGCGCGAACCTCCATGAGATGACCACCCTCAAGATCCCTGTGCCGCCTGGCTTTACCATCTCGACGGAAGCCTGCATTGAGTACGTGAAGCGAGGCAGGCGTTTCCCTCCCAAGCTATGGGCGGAGATCGAGGCGGATATCACCAAGCTTGAGCGGGCCATGGGAAAACGGTTCGGCGATCCGAAAGATCCGCTCCTGGTCTCCGTCCGCTCCGGGGCGCGGATCTCCATGCCGGGCATGATGGATACCGTATTGAACTTGGGGTTAAACGACAAAACGATTCAAGGCCTCATCCAGCGTTCTCAAAACTCCCGCTTTGCTTACGATAGTTATCGGAGACTCCTCCAGATGTTCGGGGATGTGGTGCTGGGCATCAAAAAAATTGCTTTTGAAGGGCTCCTCAGCGAAAAGAAGCGGCAGAAGGGGGTTGCGGCCGACACGGCACTCAGCGCCGAAGATCTTAGGGACCTGGTCGAACAGTTTAAAGGGGTCATTCAACGCGAGGCTGGGAGGGAGTTTCCCCAAGATCCGAAGGAGCAGCTTCGAATGGCGATTGCGGCTGTGTTCGAGTCCTGGAACAACAAGCGGGCCATTGAGTACCGGCGGATCTATAAGGTTCCAGATAGTTGGGGCACTGCCGTAAATATCCAGTCTATGGTCTTCGGCAACCTAGGGGAGAACTCCGGGACCGGGGTGGCCTTCACCCGCGATCCGTCTACAGGGGAGAAACGCCTCTATGGTGAATTTCTCCCTAATGCCCAGGGGGAGGACGTGGTGGCAGGGATCAGAACCCCGCGTCCCATCGTTGCCATGAAGAAGGCCTGGCCTCAGGTCTATCTGGAGTTTGAGCAGATCTGTCGATCCCTCGAGCACCATTATCGGGATATGATGGACATTGAGTTTACCATTGAGGATGGAAAGCTCTATATGCTGCAGTGCCGCATCGGCAAGAGGACAGCCCACGCCGCAATAAAGGTCGCAGTCGATATGGCCAAGGAACGGTTGATCGACCAAAAGGTGGCCGTCCTACGAGTGGAGCCCTGGCAACTCGAACAGCTTCTGCATCCTACGATCGATCCGAAGGTCAAGGTCCAAAAGATCACGAGGGGCCTCCCTGCCTCTCCGGGAGCGGCGGTTGGGAAAGCGGTGTTTACGGCGGAGGAGGCGGTGGAAGCAGCGGAGCGGCACGAGAAGGTGATCCTAATTAGGCCCGAGACCTCACCGGAGGACATTGCGGGTATGGTTGCCGCCCAAGGGATCCTCACCGCCAGGGGTGGTCTCACCAGTCACGCCGCTGTGGTCGCGAGAGGTATGGGGAAAGCCTGTGTCGTCGGCTGCGCCGATATCATCGTCAATGAGGAGGAGGGGTACTTCCAGGTCGCGAATCTGACCGTCAGGCGAGGAGACCCGATTACCATTGATGGCAGCACAGGCAATGTCATCCTCGGGGAGGTGGCGTTGAGGCAGCCTGAAAAACTGACCGGTGAGTTCGGAACCCTGATCTCGTGGGCGGACCGCTTCCGGAAGATCGGTATTAGGACCAACGCCGACACCCCAAGGGACGCGCAGGTTACGCGACGGTTCGGGGCCGAGGGAATCGGCCTCTGCCGGACCGAACACATGTTTTTCGAAGGGGATCGGGTTGTCGCTGTACGAGAGATGATCCTGGCCAAGGATGCTGATGAGCGTCGCAACGCCCTGGCCAAGCTGCTCCCGATGCAGAAGCAGGACTTCAAGGCGATCTTCGAGCTTATGGATGGTTTGCCTGTCATCATCAGGACGCTCGATCCTCCCCTGCATGAGTTCCTGCCGAGGAAGGACGAGGAGATTCGAAAGGTGGCGGAAGGCATGGGGGTGTCGGAGAAGATCCTCAAGGAAAAGGTCAACTCCCTGCAAGAATTCAACCCGATGCTTGGCCACCGTGGCTGCCGCCTCGGGATCAGCTACCCCGAGATTACTGAGATGCAGGCCCGGGCGATCTTCGAGGCGGCCTGTGAACTGAAAAAGAAAGGGAAGCGCCCATTCCCGGAGATCATGATCCCCCTCGTCGGCCACGTGAAGGAGTTTGAGATCCAACGGGAGATCGTGAAGCGGGTAGCCTCCGAGGTGATGAAAGCGTACGGTGTGAAGGTCCGCTACCTGATTGGAACGATGATCGAGCTACCAAGGGCCTGTATTGTGGCTGATCAGATCGGAGCGGTGGCCGACTTTTTCTCCTTCGGGACAAACGACCTGACTCAGACCGCTTTCGGGTTTTCCCGGGATGACTCTGGCCGCTTCCTCCCTCAGTATTTGGAGGAAGGGATCCTTCAGGCGGATCCCTTCGCCGTGCTCGACGAAGAAGGGGTGGGAGAGCTTATGCGGATAGCGATCGAGAAGGGGCGAAAGGCCAAGCCAAGCCTGGAAATCGGCATCTGTGGTGAGCACGGAGGAGAGCCCATGTCTGTTGAGCTCTGTCATCGACTGGGCCTGGATTACGTCAGTTGCTCCCCCTATCGGGTCCCCATCGCCAAGCTGGCGGCGGCCCATGCCGTCCTGAAGAAGCAGGTCAAGATCAAAGAGATGGGGGAGAAGTAGGTCGAGGAAAGACAAGTAAATAGACTGAAGGCTGAAGGGAGCAGGAGGTTATTCCTAACAGCCTTCAGCCTTCAGCCTAAACTGCTAATCACTTTGGCAATGCCGGAGCGGCCACCTGCAGATCAGGGCAGCTCAGCGATTTCAGGAACGCCACCAGATCGGCTTTTTCTTTGGCCGTGAGGTTCAGCGGCTTGATCTCGTTCGACAGATGAGGGTTCTTCGCGCCGCCCTTATCGTAGAACTCAATCACGTCTTCCAGGGTCTTGGCGCTGCCGTCGTGCAGATAGGGGGCACTCGCGGTGATGTTGCGCAGGGTCGGCGTTTTAAATGCCCCTTTGTCGGGCTCTTTCTTAGTGACGGAATATCGTCCCAGATCGGGTTTCGGCTTGTCCATGCCGACGCCGATATTGTGGTACCGCTCGTCCGTAAAAGCGAAACCGGTATGACATCGTAGGCAATTCGCCTTTTCCCGGAAGAGTTGAAGTCCTTGCTGCTCACTCTCTGAGAGCGCCGTATCGTCGCCATCCTCATACCTGTCGAACGCTGAATTCCCACACACGAGGGAGCGCTCGAATGCCGCAATAGCCTTGGCCGCACCTGCTGCGGTGGCCTTCGTCCCGAATACCTGCCTGAACTGCTTCCTATAGCCTTGAATAGTATTCAGCGTAGCGACCATCTTTTTCAAGGTGTTGCCCATCTCGATCGGATTCTGGATTGGACCGAGGGCTTGGTCCTCGAGGGAGGCAGCCCGACCATCCCAGAACTGCTCCTGGCTGAAGAGTCGATTGATTGCCACGGGGGCGTTGCGCCCACCGACCTGTCCTTTGATTCCTGTGGAGGTGGGGCGGTTGTCTGAGAACCCTTTGTCCGGCGCGTGACAAGTGGCACAAGAAACGGTTCCATCGGCCGAAAGGCGACCGTCAAAGTAAAGTTGCCGCCCGAGGTTGATCTTTTCGATCGTCAGCGGATTGTCCGGAGGGATGTAGACTGCTTCTTCCTGCAGTCCAAGGGGTAATTCGAGCTTATAAGGCTCTTGTGCTCCGCTCTGGCTGAGAAAGCCGCCAACAACAATCAGAGCGGCAATAATCGGTATGCCTTTTGTCCATCGCCCCATTTTTCTCTCCCTCTCAGTATCTTAGGGGATTTCTATGTATTGCAGCAATTCTGGAGTTGTAGAATCAGAATACAAGTTA